>DAOVTU010000469.1 GCA_030632925.1 Candidatus Krumholzibacteriia bacterium
CCACATCGCTGACCGGGGGCGGCTCGAACCTGTCGAGGTCGTTCGTCTGGCGGAGGGAATCGCCGAGGCCATAGGATTTGCACACGATCAGGGCATCGTCCATCGTGACGTCAAGGCCATGAACATCTTACTCACGGAGAATCTGCAGCCCAAAGTTGCCGATTTCGGCACCGCCAAGCTCGCATCATCGAGCCTCGAGACGATGAACGGCGCCATCATTGGCTCTCCCTGCACCATGAGTCCCGAGCAGGCACGCGGTGAGCCGGCCGACGAACGCAGTGACATTTATTCGCTGGGCGCCGTCATGTATCAGATGCTGTTGGGAAGACCGCCCTTCGAGGGCGAAGTGATGGCCGTGGTTACCCAGCACGTGCAAAGCCCGCCTCCGCCGGTGGATCAGCAGGTTGACTCGCCGGAGATGCCCGAACTGCTGGCGCAAATCGTCATGCGGATGCTGGCCAAGGCTCCCAACGACCGGTTTCCTGGCATGGGAGAAGTTCGAGAGGCTCTGGCCCGGGTCCCAGTGGAAAACCTGAAACACTGCGAGTGAACTTGCCTGCCTTTTACCGACATCTCGAATGTGCTGCAACGTAGCCGGGTCCGCAAGACACACCATAATCGACAATGGGATGTCCTACGCGCACATGAAAGCTGGCAGAAGTTGCATGAGCTATCGTATATAACCCAAAGATTTAAGACGTTTCAGCTCTTTCTCATCAACAGTCTTCTCCGAAAGCACATGGTAATCACCAAAGGGTGTCTCGGGATCGAATATCTCCCACAGGCGCGCCGCGAGTCGGTTCGTCACGTCTGTATGATCGGCCGCTACGTTGCGAGTTTCTGCCGGGTCATCCGCCAGATTGAACAGCACGGGGATGAACTTCGATTCGACTTTAAAAAGCATCAATTTCCAATCGCCATCGGTGATCGTCTTGCAATAACTGTCTGGCGATTCACCCTGCTCGGCAACCAGAAGTGATTGAGTGGATGATGTTTTTCCACGGGCCAATTTGACCAGGCTGTGTCCGTCCAGGGCATCTGGTACGGGCAGGTTCACGGCTTCAAGAACGGTCGGCAGCACATCCATGATGGAGACCCGCTGCTCAATGACCGCGACTTCCCTCTCAAAGCTGCTTGGCCACTTGATGATCAGTGGGACTTGCAGCACTTCTTCGTAGGGCAGGGCGTGCGCGTAATAGATGTTGTGTTCGCCGAGATGTTCCCCGTGATCGCCCACCAGGATGATGAGGGTCTCGTCGTACAGCCCCTTCTCTTTCAGGTCGGACACGACTTGACCAACATGCGAATCGACGTAGCTGACGCCTGCTGCATATTGGGCCACCGGATAGTCGGGATCGGTCACGCCGTTCAGCCATTGATACAACTCGGTGTTGTGGGCTTCCATATTGATCCGGGGATCGAGCACACGGTCAAGGAGAGGCGTGCCTGGCGAGTATGGGTCTCCTTCAACGTACATTTTGTCATAGGGCGCCGGTGGCGTGTAAGGTGCGTGCACGTCAAAATAGTGCAGAAACATATAGAACGGTTTCTGGCTTGAACTGCTGGTGAAACGGGCGGCGCTGGCGGTGACCAGGTGGGCGGTCTGCCCGTCCGCATGGTCGGTGAACTTGTCGCCAGTCTGCAATCCTCGATGCATGCCGAAAGCGTGGGTCAGAAAGGCAATCGTAACCCAACCACCGGTGCGGTAGCCATTGTCGGCGAAGATTTCGGCCATGGTCGGATTGTCGGGATCCAAACTGTTGAAATTCCGGTTGAAGAACCCGTGGCGGTACGGCAAAAGCCCGGTGTAGAGAGACGCAAAACTGGGACCTGTCCATGGCGCCGTCGTTTGGCAGCGGCTGAACCATGTGCCGTCGGCCGCCAGAGACTTGATATTTGGCGCCTTGATCCAAGGCCGCTCCGAGAGGCCCAGAAAGTCTGTTCGCATCGTATCGATGGCGATGATCACCACGTTGACCGGAGGGGTGGGCTCTGAAGTGCGCCGCAATCCGGAAGGCACCCCTGGTAGTTCAAAGAACCACCACAAGGCTGCTGTGATCAAGAGGGTGGCCGAGATTGAATAGGTGGTGTTGCGTAGAGACATGGGAATCCTGAACTTAGAGTGTTTTGCCTGCTTCGGGAATAAGGGACCGTTTGCGGGAGTGTAGCAAATTGCTGGCGCCTTCGTCACGGCTTTGTGTTTGCCGGATAGGGGAATAAAGTTATCCTGTTTCGAATGCCACGCACTCCCCACAACCGTGAGGTCCGTCAATTCATGAATAATCCAGCCTCCGGCCCCGCGCCATCCCGTGGAGTCGCCGGCTTTCTCGGTGCCATCGAACGCACGGGAAATGCTTTGCCCCATCCGGCAACCCTGTTTGCGGGCCTGGCCACCTTGATCGTTGTCCTGTCGGGCGTCTTTGCTGCCATCGGCATCGAGGCCACCCATCCGGGCACCGGTGAAATTATCCGGCCGGTCAGCCTGCTCAGTATCCACGGCCTGCACCGCATCCTCACCGAATTGATCACCAACTTCACGAGTTTTGCGCCCCTCGGTACGGTGTTGGTCTCGATGCTCGGCATCGGCGTTGCCGAACGCAGCGGACTGATCGGCGCAGCCCTGCGGTTGCTCGTGCTTTCGGCTCCGCGCAGCCTGCTGACTTTCCTGCTGGTCTTTGCGGGCATTCTGAGCAATACGGCCAGCGAGGTGGGCTATGTGCTGCTGGTTCCGCTGGGGGCGATCATCTTCCAGACGGTGGGAAGGCATCCCCTGGCCGGCATGGCGGCAGCCTTCGCTGGAGTCTCGGGTGGCTACAGCGCGAACCTGTTGCTCGGGACAGTGGACCCGCTGCTCAGTGGCCTGTCGGAGGAGGCCGCGCGGATCATCGATCCGAGCTATATCGTCAACCCTGCCTGCAACTGGTACTTCATGATCGTCTCGACCTTCTTCATCTCGGTGACCGGAACCTGGGTGACCGAGAAGATCGTCGTGCCGCGGCTCGGGGCCTACCGGGGCCGGGCCGAGCCCGAGGAAATGGGGGCGCTCAACGGCGACGAGAAGCGCGGCTTGCTCTACGCCTTGGCCGCCAGCTTGGTCTTCAACGCCATCCTGTTGTGGGGTACGGTGCCGGCCGACGGCTTCCTACGTGACCCGGTCACCGGCGACCTGCTGCGCTCGCCCTTCACTCAGGGCATCGTGGCGTTCATCTTCTTCGGCGCGGTGATCATGGGTGTGGCCTACGGCATCGGGGCGCGCACCATCCGCAGCGACAGTGACGCCATCGAGGGCATGGGCAAGAGCATGGAGACCCTGGGCATCTACATCGTGCTCTGTTTCTTTGCGGCGCAGTTTGTCGCCTTTTTCAAGTGGACGAACCTGGGGTTGATCTTCGCCATCAAGGGTGCGGCGGCCTTGGAGGCGGCGGGACTGGGGGATATACCGCTGGTGGTGAGCTTCGTGCTGCTCTCGGCGGTTATCAATCTGGCCATGGGCTCGGCGTCGGCTAAATGGGCGATCATGGCGCCGGTCTTCATCCCCATGTTCATGCTCTTGGGTTATTCGCCAGAGCTGGTGCAGGCGACCTACCGCGTGGGCGACAGCGTGACCAATGTCATCTCGCCGC
>DAOVTU010000134.1 GCA_030632925.1 Candidatus Krumholzibacteriia bacterium
GACGGTGTGGACGAGGTCATCGTCAATACCCTCAATGGAAGAGTCTGGGCTTGGCATGCCGATGGTACCGAAGTTCGTGATGGTGATGCGAATGCGGCTACCAATGGTCTGTTCTATGTCCGTCCTGGGGCTGACTGGGAATGGAGTCGCAGTGGCCCCGCTTTGTATGATTTGGATGGTGACGGAGCCAAAGATATCATCTTTGGCACGAAAAACGATGCATCCGGTCTGCGGCGACTGATGGCCCTTAAGTTTGACGGGACTGATGTGCCGGGCTTTCCGTATACTACCCTAGGTGCCATCAACTGTGACCCGGCGGTGGGCGATTTGGACAACGATGGCCAGGTCGAAATCGTTTTTTATTGCAAGAGTAAGTATGTCTATGCAGTGCAGCAGGACGGGACCGACTATCCGGGCTTTCCCAAGTTCACTAATATTGTAGCAAGTGAAAGCTGGGTCGGCAGCCCCGGTCTCGGCGACATGGACGGCGACGGAATGTTGGAGATCATCTACACGCCCACTGTCAATGGGTTGCTGAGCAAAATCTGTGTCATGGATACCGACTACAACGGCGGCACCTCAGGTGATTTCCTGAGCGGCTTCCCAGTGGACCTGCCGGGCAGTTCCGAA
Source organism: Candidatus Krumholzibacteriia bacterium (assembly GCA_030632925.1). Taxonomy (GTDB): domain Bacteria; phylum Krumholzibacteriota; class Krumholzibacteriia; order LZORAL124-64-63; family LZORAL124-64-63; genus JAGRNP01. Next base: position 631 of record DAOVTU010000134.1, read on the forward strand.
GGCAGTCCAATCATCGGTGACATCGATGGTGACGGCTCACCGGACATCGTACATGGCATTGGTGGCGGCGATGAAAGCGCCCCGTACAACCTGTACGCCTACCATGCCGGCGGCACACCCGTTGATGGTTTTCCGATCACTCTGACGGGACCGTTGATGCCCTCGGTGACGATCGCCGATGTGGACCAGGATATGGATGTGGACATCATTTACGGTGGCTGGGATTTCCAGGTTCATGTCTGGGACATGCCCTTTGCCTATGATCGCCACAATGTGCCCTGGCCGACCTTTGGCGGCAACGTCAAGCGCGACGGCGTTTTCTTTCCCATGGCCCTGGTGGGCGTGGGCGACGACGGCCAGATTCCCGCGGCCGGCTTTACGGTGAATAATCCGTATCCCAACCCGTTCAACCCTTCGACCTCGGTCAGGATGTACATCCCGGCTGGGGGCGAGCTGGAATTGGGCGTTTACGACATCTCGGGACGTCGTGTACGTACCCTGCACAGCGGCGCCATCGGCACCGGTTGGCACACTCTGGTCTGGGATGGTCAGGACGACAAGGGTCGTGGTCAGGCCAGTGGTTTGTATTTCATGCGCGCCACCAGTTCGGGCATGAGCACGATCAAGAAGATGACTTTGGTGAAGTAGGGAGGCCCTTGTAGCCTCCAGGAGGTTTTGTCCGGGATTGACATCTCTGCCGGGCAGAAATACCATTACGGCGCGGCCCGGTTTGGGTCGCGCCGTATTTTGTGAATTTTGACGGTGTGAACAGGCTGCATGAACAGAAAGCGACGGCGGTGAATTTGACCGGGCAGGGCAACTTCGGCGATAGAGCGCGTCCGGCGGGAATACTGATCCTGCTGGCCATGCTGTCCATCGGCCTGTTGTCCGGTTGTGGGCAAGATGACACACCGCCACCTACGGCCGAAGGGCCTTCTTCAACGCAACCGGTGGCCGGCGGCACCGCCGTGATCGCCCTGTCCGGGGAGCCGGACGCCTTGAATCCCCTGGTTTTTTCCACTGCTACGGCCGGAGTGGTCTTTTCGGAGATCCACGACGGCCTGACTTACATGGATGATGACCTGAATTATGTGCCACGCATTGCCAAGGGGTGGGAGGTTGGCGGAGATGGCCTGAGCATCACCTATTTCCTGAACCACTGGGTGTGGTCCGATGGTGAACCGCTGACAGCCTACGATGTGGCCAGTTCCCTGGAGATGTTTCTCGACCCGGTGGTGGCCAGTCCGCGCCGGGGGCGGCTACGGGAAGTGAAGAGTGCCACGGCCCTGGATTCGCTGACGGTGAGATACGATTTTAAAAGGCCGCAGTCCGAACCACTGGCGCGTTCCTGGCACCACATCCTGCCGCAGCATCTGGTGGGCCAGTTGGACCGGGCGCAGGTGGCGTCCTGGCCCATCAACTCACAGCCGCTGGCGTCGGGTGAGTTTCAACTGGAACGCTGGGAGCGGAATCGTAGCCTGACGCTCGTCCGCAATCCTCATTTTCCCGGCACGGCGCCTTGGCTGAAGCGGGTTGTGTTCAGCATTCTGCCCGAATCCAATACGCGAATGGTGGCTTTGGAAACCGGTGACGTTGATGTGGTGGACAGTCTGGATCCGGATGCTGCCCAGCGCCTGGCAGCTACCGGTCGCTTCACCATCACTTCGGTGGGTGGCCGTCGTTTCTACTACCTGGGCTGGAATTTTCGTAATCCGATTTTTGCTGACCGGACCACGCGCGAGGCCCTGTCGTTGGCCATCGACCGCGAGTTGATGGTCGCCACGTTGCTGAAGGGTTATGGCAAACCGGCCACAACGCCCATCGCGCCGGTGCTTTGGAACCACAACAAGAATTTGGTGGCCCCGCCCCATGATCCGGCCAAGTCGCGGCGCCTGTTGGCCGAAGCCGGTTGGCGTGACGAAGATGGCGACGGAGTCCTGGAACGCAACGGGCGTGAATTCAGTTTCGAGATCATCACCAAACAAGGTGACCCTGTCCGCGAAAACGGGGCCGTGATCTTGCGGGCCAACCTGGCCGAGGTTGGCGTGAAGGTGAATCTCAGGGTCATGGAACATACGGCGGGCCTGGCGCAGGTGCAGGCTGGCAGATATGATGCTTTCCTGGGTTTGCTCAATGCCAACCTTTTTGGCAATCCGGCAGGGTACGTGCAGTCCGATGCCACGGATCAATTTAATCACGGGCACTATTCCAACGCCACGGTAGACTCTTTGCTCGAAGTGGCGACTGGCCTCCGCGAGCGTGACGAGGCCTTGCCTGTCTGGTGGCGCCTGCAGGAAGAATTGATGAAGGACCAACCGGCTGCTTATCTGATGTATCCGGACAACCTGGTGGGTGTCAGCAAGCGGTTGCAGAATGTGAAGCCCAGCCTCCTGTCGACCTTCAACAACCTGGCCGAGTGGTGGATTGCCCCGGAAGATCGCATTTACCGCACGAATTGATGAAACCCTGACGGCCCTTTTAACGTGAAACAAGTGGGTATTGTGCCGCACGCCTCACATTCGTAGATTGGATCATATGAAGAGCACCTCCAGCAATGGATCAACTACCAGGAATTGTACTGCGGCCGCAGTGCTGGCTGTGCTTTGTTTGAGTCTCGTGGTTGGTGGTTGTTCCAGCAGCACCGACCCCGGTGGCGACGATGACGTGGTTGCGATCTCGTTCAGTCCCACTGCACAGGGGCAGGAAATCAATCTGACAGAAACCATTGAGTTTTCCGTGCTGGCCCCGGATGCCAATACGCTGAACGTGAATTGGTGGCGCGACGACGTCATTATGAGCAACGCCGAGACATACACCTATGTGCCGTCTTCAGTCGGCGTCGATACACTGAGGGTGCAAGCCCAGGCCGATGGTTTTGCCCGCACCTATTACTGGGTCATCAATGTGGTGTCGACAGCCAGTACGCTGCCGCCACCAGTGCCTTCGGTCCTGGCCGGTCCCGGGCCCGAACCTGGCGATGTCCTGGTGACCTGGACCAAGGTGGGTTCTTCGACTTATCCCATGGATGAATATGTCGTGGCGGCCAGCTTCGCGGGGCCCATCAACGAGGCCAATTGGTCCGAAGCTCTGGAATTGCGGCGGGTCACTCATCTCGTTCTGCAGGTGGGGTACGAGGAAAATTTCACGGTCGCGGCCGACGGCATGGTGCCGGGCGCTGATATCTGGTTCGCCGTTCGTGCGGTAGATGATCTGGGGCAGATATCCCTGATTGTCGATAATGGATTCACCGTCACCACCACCGGTTGGTGGTTGAATGGCGTGGTATTGGACGACCGCAGCCAGTTGTTGCCGGGAGTGATCGTCTCTTCGGTGGATCCTGACCTGAGTACCAATACCGAAATCGCGGGCACCTTCCGGCTGGGACCATTCCGCAATATTGACCGCATCGTCTTGAAGACCAACAGCAGCAATGCGCCCATCAGTGGCTGGTACGATTTCCAGTCGGTGGAATTGGACAGCATCTCTGGCCGGGATCTGGAAATCCGCCTGATCACCAGACACGTCATGGACGTCGATTGCGATCTCTATGATGGCCAATTCCTGAACTATTTGCGCTACATGACCAGGACCCGCGACGACTCCGTGGAACCGGAGAATGAACAACTGCACAAGTGGGCGTCTTTTCCGCTGAAGGCCTATGTCCCGGACTTTGTTAACGGCAGCAGTGTGGACTACGCCGAGGCGTCGCGCTTTGCCATGGCCTACTGGGATTCGGTCATGGGTGAGACTTACTTTGAAGAGACGAATGTGCGTTCCGAGGCACAGGTGGTTTTTGCGTTCGACAATTCGGCGCCGCACCTGTTTGGCGAAGCCCGGTTGTTGGAACCGGCAGCCCTCGGCGTCGTGCTCGGAGACGTGATTCCTGAAGTGGCCGAAATCTATATTCGTTTCGATTTCCCAACGGCAAAACTCACCAAAGAAGTGGCGTTGCACGAAATTGGACACATCCTCGGCTTGCTGTCGCATTCCGGTTGCGTGGATTCGGAGCATCTGATGACCGTCGGGGCCAGTGGCAATTTGAGCAATGTGAACCCCATTCACCCGGATGAGCAGAACGCCATCAGGACGATTCGGTATTTACCGCAGAGTATCGACATGGGGAGTTATTCCCTGAGTCGCTGAGCTTTGTGAGGCTGCCGTGTCGGCCATTGCGGGGATTATTGTGCCGCACGTATGGATAAGGAAAGCCCCGGCGTTTGCCGGGGCTTTTTTCTGGCCAATATTCAACGCCATCAACCGGGTGGCCAACCGAGGGCTCGACCGCCCAGGATGTGGAGGTGCAGGTGGCCTACGGTTTGTCCACCATCCTGACCGCAATTGATGACGAATCGGTAGCCGGGGGCGTCCAGCTTTTCCTTAGCAGCAATGCTTGAAGCCAGGACCAGCAACTGACCGGCCATGGCGGCCTGATCCTGGTTCAGTTCCGTCAAGCCGCCAATATGCTGGCGGGGTATGACCAGAATATGAGTCGGAGCCTGGGGGGAGATGTCGCGAAAGGCGAGGAAGTTTTCATCGCTGTGTACCTGATCACATGGTATTTTACCGGCAGCGATGTCGCAGAAGAGACAGAAACTGAGATCGGAATTCATGGCGCCCTCCCGATGGCCTTGCAGGGTATGCGGAGTTCACGAAAGACAGAAATCTTGAACTAGACATATGGCTTGAATCGGGGCCAACCTATCACAGCCTCGCGGTTGCTTCAAGCCGGGCCGGAGATCCCATGCCACAATCCCCACACATTCTGGTGCTCGGCTACAACGCCTGGGATGTGAACCTGCCCGTGGAAAGCTTTCCCCGCCAGGATGCAAAATGCGAAGTGAGCGACATCCAGCTGTGTGGCGGTGGTCCCGGGGCGACCGCATCGGTGGCCATGTCCCGACTGGGGGCGCACGTCCGTTTGATCAGTCAATTCGGAGATGATCTGCCGAGTCGGACCCAGTGGGCGGAACTGCAGGCGGAAAAGGTGGACCTGTCATTGAGTCCGGTGGCGGCTGGGTACGAGTCGGCCAAGGCGGTGATCCTGGTGCATCCGGACCATGGTGAGCGCACGATATTCTGGTCGCGGGGAAACTTGCCTCCGTTGGAACCGGCGACCATGGAAGTCCACTGGTTGGAAGGGGTGGATCTGTTCTACACCGATGGCCACGATGCGGCCGCGGCGGTGGTCTTGGCGCGTGAGGCAAAACGGCGTGGGGTGCCGGTGGTGATGGATGCCGGATCGGTGCGCGAGGGATCGGCGGCCTTGGTGGAGCAGGTGACCGAGGCGATCTCTTCGGAAGGTTTCGCACCGGCCCTCAGCGGCTGTGACCATCCGGTTGATGCGTTGCGGGATTTGCAACAAAGGGGACCCGAACGGGTGGCCATGACTTTTGGTCGGCGCGGCGTGCTGGCGCTCATGGGCGATGCGGTGGTTCATGTGCCCGCCTTCAACGTAAACGTGGTGGACACCACTGGCGCCGGCGATGCGTTTCACGCCGGCTATGCTTTTGCCCGGGCATCGGGTCAGAAGTTTTTGCCCAGCTTGCGGTACGGCAGCGCCGTGGCTGCTCTGAAATGCCGTGAGCGAGGCGGCCGCCAAGGACTACCTACAGTGCCACAGGTTGTCGAATTGTTGCAATCCGGTGTCCTGCATGAAGTTCCCACCGAATTTTTATCCTTTTTGGCTTGATCGATTTTTGCCATGTTTTCGTTGGACTTACGCCAGTGTTTCGTGTAGGTTGCCTGATGACCAGCAATTGGGCTGGCCAACAACCGTAGGAGGCGGTCATGGGACTGACGCCCAGGCAATCGGAAATCCTGAGCTACATTACGGAATACAGCGACCTGAAGGGTTACGCGCCCACATTGCAGGAAATCGGTGACAAATTTGGACTGTCGTCGGTCGCGACGGTCCACAAGCACATCAGCCATCTGGTGGAAAAGGGCTACCTCTCTCGCCAGAAACGCAATGCCAGCCGGGACCTCGAGGTGGTGTCCCAGGATGGCGCCGACACCGGGATGGCGGCCGTTCCCCTGTTGGGCACGGTGGCGGCCGGTTTGCCCATCGAAGCCCTGGAAGACCAGGAGACCCTCAATTTGCCCGAAGAATGGCTGGGCAAAGGACGCACTTTTGCCCTGAAGGTGCGCGGCGACTCCATGATCGATGAACAGATTCGCGACGGCGACACGGTGGTGGTGGAGGCCCGGGAAGAGGCCCGCAATGGCGAGACAGTCATCGCTCTGGTCGATGGCGACTCGGTCACCGTCAAGCAGTACTACCGCGAAGGGTCCCAGATCCGCCTGCAACCTGCCAACCCCACGGTGCCGGTGCTGACCATTGCCGAAGACCGGGTCCGGGTCCAGGGCGTGGTGATTGGCGTGCTGCGCCGCTTCCATTAAGAGCGGCTTTCAGGTCGCCAAACCAGGCCCACGCCGGTGGTCCCTGCTCTTATCCGATATTCCCCAAAGCCTTGTCGGTCAATAGTTGACGCTGACTGGTTGACGCTGGCTGGGCATGGGAGTAGCATGACCTCCTGTCGTGTATTAACATTCCAGGTACAACCTGGGATTTGAATGTATTGTGGAAAAAGGGCGGATTATGAGCAAACAGGACCGCACGGGTGAACTGGAAGAGATCTTCGAGATCCTCGTGACATCCTATGCC
>DAOVTU010000073.1 GCA_030632925.1 Candidatus Krumholzibacteriia bacterium
GCCAATATCTTCTTATGGCTGCCTCGCCGCGTTGTCGTATCGCGATCCAGTCGCAGCAAGCGCGCCTCCGGAAAATGGGCTTGCAGATGAAGCTCCACTTTTTCGGTGCCACCCCCGGATGGTTTGGTTTCATCCGAACCACAATCCGGACAGGTCTCCGGCAGCTTGTCGGTATACCCACAGTAGTGGCACAACAAACGGCGTGGCCGCAGGTGATAGGTGAGCCCGATGTCGCAGTTCGGACACATCACCACCTCACCACACGAGGTGCACTGCACCACCCGCGCAAACCCGCGGCGGTTGTAATACAGGATGACCTGTTTCCCGGCCTCCAACGTTTCCTGCATGGCGTCAGTCAGCGCCGGGGTGAAGCCTTCAACGGTCTTGGCCCCGCGCATGTCCACCACCTCAACCACGGGCAACGTGCCGCCCATGCGCTCGGGCAACTCCAGCAACTCGAAGCGCTCCGACTGGGCGTTGTTCATGCTCTCGAGATCCGGCGTGGCCGACCCCAGCACCACCAGCGCCTTGTTTTCCCGGCCGCGCACCAAAGCCGTGTGGCGGGCATGGTAGCGCGGCTTTTCGTCCTGCTTGTACGAATTTTCGTGCTCTTCATCGACCACGATGATGCCCAGATTCTTCACCGGCGCAAACAGGGCCGAGCGCGGACCCACCACGACGTCAATTTCGCCGCGCGCCGCCCCTTCGTGCACCAGGCAGCGCTGCCCCGCCGACAAGCCGCTGTGAATGGCCGCCACCCGGTCGCCAAAGCGGGCCGAGATGCGCGACAGGGTCTGGGGCGTGAGGGCAATTTCCGGCAGTAAAAAGATGGCGCTGCGGCCCAGGGCCAGGGCCTCTTCGATGAGGGTCAGGTAAACTTCAGTTTTTCCACTGCCCGTCACGCCGTGCAGCAGCATCCCCGCATAGCGCTGTTCCTTCAGATGGGCACTGCCGGCGGCCACCGCCTTCACTTGTGCGGCCGACAACTTGATCAAAGGTTGATCCACCGTGGGATACAGTTCTTCGGCCGCCCGCCCCCCACGCGCCTTGGTGCCCGGCGCCGGCGGATGAAACAGGGGCACCACTTCGCCCAGCGGCAGCATGTAATAGTCCGCCAACCAGCGAGCCACCTTCAGGCGTTCGGCACCGACCCGGTATTCCGGTCCATAGACCTTGCCCACATCCTTCAGCTTCACGCCCTCGACTTCCTTGGTGGCCGGATCCAGCTGCGCCACACCAACCACCAGCCCAGTCACTTTGCGGCGCCGACCAAAGGACACCACCACCAGATCGCCCACCACGGCCGGATCCGCCTCCGCGGCCCGCGCATAGCGGTACGAAAAGTTCTGTTCCAAGGGCACAGGCAGGGCAATTTCCACAAGTTGGCAGGAGTCGGTTTGGTCCAATTCTCGGGTCCTCTGGTCGTAAAATCTTCGGGCAGCAACATGGTGTGTCAGGCGCCCATATTACTGCGCCGCCTCCGCCGCGTCCATCCTGGAGGATCGGCGGCACGCAGTTATCCCCATAAGAAAAGCCCCCCGCAGTGGCAGGAGGCTCTCCAAATTCGTCAGCGAGATTTTCTAGCGAGCCGCGACCAACAATCCCTGCACAGCTTCAATCACCCGCTGGGGACTGAACGGCTTGGTGATGTAATCGTCAGCGCCCGCTTCATTGCCAGCCTCACGGTCGGCCTTGCTCGAACGCGCGGTCAGCAGAATCACGGGAATCACGGCGGTATTGGGATCCTCTTTCAGGGCCCGGCAAGTCTCGATGCCGCCTTTACCCGGCATCATCACGTCCAAAATGATCAAATCCGGAGTATGTTCGCGGGCGAGGGTCAATGCGTCTTCACCTGTATGTGCGCTCAGCACGTCGAAACCTTCGGCATGCAGGCTAAAATCCAGAATGTGGCGGATATTGTGCTCGTCGTCGGCAATCAGAACAGTATGCAAGAGGGGTCCTCCTGTAGGCGATGATGAACTGTTGAAGACGTTATCGACACCACTGGCAAGAAGTTGACCGAAAATGACCCTAGACGGTCAAACTGATCATGCCCCGCCGATCCAACGCCGGACGGTTCAATTCCCGCCCATCGTTGTCGATGGCCTGCAGGTCCAGGATGCGCCGGCGACGAGCGTCGACTTCACCCAAAAACACGTCGGTCATACGCGGGCAGAATTGCTGTCCGATGCCCGCCCGGATATCGTCCATGGCCTCGTCCAGGCCAAAGGGTTCGCGCCAGGGCCGCTCGCTCAACATCGCGCTCAGGGTATCTGCCAACCGCACCAGGCGCGCGCCCAGGGGAATGGCTTCACCGGCGAGGCCGGAGGGATATCCCGTGCCGTCAAAATTTTCGTGATGGTGCGAAATGATCTGCCGCACCCTTGAATCGAGTTGCAACGGCTCCAGAATTTCCAAACCGGCCGTCACATGCTTCTGCACGAACGTTTCTTCCTGCTCGGTCAGCATATCGGGTTTGTTCAGCAACTGGGGCGGCACACAGCCAAGGCCCACGTCGTAGAACTGCAGAGCAAAGGCCAGATGTTCCAATTCTTCGTCCGGCAGCATGATGCGGCGGGCCGTGGCCAGGCAAACTTCCTGGCAGATCTGAACGATGGTCTCGTGGCGCAAGTGCCCCACGGCGGTGGTTGCCCGCAGGGTTTCGCGAATTTTTTCGAATTGGCGGGCGCCGTCCTGCCACTCGGCATAGCGCACCAACAAGCTGGTGATGCGCGGCGCCAACGATTCCAGGAAGACCCGGTCGTCGTCATCCAACGACTGGCCGTCGATGCGGTTGTTCACCGTGATCACGCCCACCACATCGTCCCCGTTGCGCAATGGCACACAGAGCAACGAAGGCGTGGAGTAACGGGGTTCGCTCACCTCGTGTCCAAAGCGGTCGTCGTTGGTCACGTCATCGACCAGCAGCGTGCGTCCGGTGGCCCACACCTTGCCCGAGAAACCCGCCCCGCGGCGAATCCGGGCCGACTGGACCACGGCTTCGGACAGCCCGATGGCCGCCCGGATCGAAAGGAATTCCTCTTCCTTGTCCGGCACCAATAGCGTGGCCATCTGGATGCCCAGGCTTTCGCTCACCCACAGCATCAAGCGCTGCATGAACTCGCCCGACTCGAAGGGCAGACTGACCAATGACTGCGGGTCGGTAGGTTGCATAACCGCCGGCCGACGCGGCAACAACACCGTAAAGCGCGTGCCCCCGGCTTCCATATTCTCGGCCCAGATGCGTCCCTCATGGTTGGTCGCGATGTCATGGCACAGAGCCAGCCCCACGCCCTGCCCGTTGTGTTCGCGGGTTGTCGAGCCGTCCACCTGGAAAAAGCGGTCGAAAATTTCGCCCAGCTTGTCTTCGGGAATGCCAATGCCCGAGTCTTCCACCGTCAACCGCACCGCCGTGCCCGTTTCCTGCAACCGCACGTGCACCTTGCCGCCATCGGGCGTGAATTTGAAGGCATTGCCTACCAGATGGGTCAACAGCTGCTGGATGAGCATGTTGTCCACCGGCATCACGATCTCGTCGTGGTCGGTTTCCACCCACAGGTCGATGTCGCGTTCCAGGGCCCGGGTTTTCCACGAGTCGTCCAGGCGCTTGACCAGCGCCGCCACATTCGCGTTCTCGTGCACCAGGTTTGGTCGCCCGTTCTCCATCTGGTTCAGTTCCAGGATATCGTTGATGATGTTGGTCAGCTTCAGGCTCTCGGCGTGGATCACCTTCAGGAACTCGTCCTGCGACTCTTCAGTCAGGCTGTCCATGTTGTTCTGCAAAAGTTCGGTATAGGCCGAAATCGAAGTCAGCGGCGTGCGCAGTTCGTGGCTCACGTTGGCGATGAAGTTTTTCTTCATATCCGATAAACTGCCCAGTTTTTCACTGGCCAGGCTCAACTCGGCGTTGTTGCGGGCCAGCTTCTGGTAGACCTCGGCCGACTCGATGGCCGTGGTCGCCTGCTGCACCAAAAATTCCAACTGCCGGATTTCCACGATGCCAGGAATGAGTCCACCCTCAGGTTCATCCAGGCTGAGGTAGCCGACGGTCTCGCCTGAAGCGGAGGTCAGCGGGGCCACCAGCAGCAGATCGGGTGCCCACTCGCGTGAAATAACCGGCGGCGTTCCGTCCAGATCATTGTCGCCGCAAGTGTCGCACAATTCGCTGTCGTCGGCCCGCACCAGGTAGCAGTTGCTGTAGCGGTGCTTCACATGGCTCAAGCGGTGGAAATCGACTTCCGACACCTGCACCATGCCCAGAGCGTTCATGCCATTGCGGGTCACCCCGGCAAAGGCCCGCGCCTCGAAGGTCCGCGTCACATCAGACCACACATAGAGCACGACTTTCTTGAAGCCGATGATTTCCTCGACCGCGGTGGCGATGCGGTCCATCAATTCGGGAGGGTTGCGGGTGGCGTTCATGCGGGCCGAAACGGCCAGGATTTTTTCGAGGGTGCGACTGCGCATGCGCAACACGTCGGTCTTGCCCTTTTGCAGGCTCAACACCTCGGTCGCCTCGTCGCGATCGGCCTCGGCCTCCCGCGCCGTCCGGGTCAGGTTTTCATTGTCGGCCATCATCAATTCGTTGCGAGCCAGCAACCGTTGTCGGCTGGCCCGGATGCGCCACCAGGTCATCGTCCCCCACACGCCCAGGCCCGTCATCAATACCAGCAGGACCACCACGGCGCCGGGCACCGTCACGGCGGCAAACGCCAACGGTATCGAGACTCCTGTCACAGCCAGCAGGGATATTACCTGGGGGTTCATGAGGTCATTTCACCTCAGCGCAGACCCGTGCGGGCTACCAGCATCTGGCCCACACGGTCGACAAGTTTGGCGATTACGAAAGGCTTGCGCATGAAAAGATTCGCGCCGGCTTCTTTCATCCGGCCGCGGGTTTCCTCGTCGGCACGGGCAGAGAGGGCCACGATAATCGTGCTGGCGTAGGCGCTGTTGCGCCGAATCAGGCGGGTGGTGTCCACGCCGTCGAGCTTCGGCATCATGATGTCCATGATCACGACATCCGGGCTGAAGGCCGCCATCTTGTTCATGCAGTCGATGCCATCGTTGGCCGTTTCGACCTTGTGGCCTTCCTGCTCGAAAGTCTGGGCCAACAGGGTGACGATGGGTTTCTCGTCGTCCACGATCAGAATGCGTTTGCCGTCAGACATCTCATCTCCTGTCATCAGTTGACGTTCGGTCCAGTCTTCTGGGGGCTACCGCCCAGCAGGTTTTCATTCACCAGGACCGCCTTGAATTCGCGCACCACCTGGGGATCAAATTGGGTCCCGGTGTGGGAAGTGATTTCGGCCAGGGCGGCCACCGGCGACATGCCGTCGCGGAAGGGCCGTTGCCGGGTCAGGGAGAACCACGCATCGATGACCGCCAGCAGGCGCGCACCGAGGGGGATTTCCTGGCCCTTCAGGCCCGTCGGGTAGCCCGTGCCGTCAAATTTCTCATGGTGATGGCGCATGATGTCGGTCGTGGCGTCATCCGGCAGCAAGGGCGCCATCAGGTCCACCCCTTGTTCCACATGCCGTTCCACTTCGTCGCGTTCGTCGACATTCAGGGTCGTATCGCCCAATACGATTTCGTCTTCAACCCGGGCCATGCCCGCGTCGTGCAGAGCGGCGGCATATTGGATGCGCCGCGCGCCGGTTTCGCCCACGCCCAGGCGCCGGGCCAGTTTGGCCAACAGATCCAGGGCTTCGGGAGTCGAGGTCGGCACGCCGGTGCGCCGGATTTTCAGCAGCAGTTGCACCGCTTCAGCCGTGCGGCCAACGCTGGTACTCATGCCCAGCAGGGCGGCCTTGGCCACGTCGGCCAGGATCGTCAACTGGACCAGATCCGCCTTGTCATAATGCCCATTTTCCCGGCGACGGCCGGTGATGATCACGCCCAGGGTCGAGTCGCCTGAACCCAGCGGAGCATACATCTGCTGGTTGCAGTCATGGACCTCAGCACACCAACTCAGATCGCGACCAATGTGACTTGGATCGCTCACAGCCTGGCCAGCCTGCAAAAAGCGGGTCCAACCTTCGTTTTCGATGACGGGGCGGACAATGCAACTGTCCGCGCTCCAGCCCATGGCTCCGGCAGGCGTCAAGGCCCCCTGGCCATCACGCAGCAGAATAGCCACGGCCCGGGATCCAGTCAGCTCCGCCACCAGGCGCAACATTTCGTCCACCAGGCTGCGGGCTTCGGCCGGATCCACTTTGGGGCCCAGAGCCAGTGGCAGTTTCTCGACGGCGCCGGTTTCCTTGGGCACCATGAAACGGAAGTCCGAACCACCGCTTTGCCGGCGCTGAACTTCGATGTGTCCACCGTGCAGGTTCACGATATGGCGGGCAATGGTCAGGCCCAGGCCCGTGCCCTCTTCCTTGGCCGTTTTGCCATCGGCCCGGTAAAATTCGCGGAATACGCGTTGGATGTCGGCGGCCGGAATGCCTGGTCCATTGTCGGCCACGCTGACCGAAACAGAGGATTCCAGCTCGGAAATCGTGATGGTGATTTCGCCCTCGCGCGGCGTGTATTTGACGGCGTTGCCCACCAGGTTCACCAGCACTTGCCGGATCAGGTCGGCATCAACATCGGCCAGCGGCAAATCGTCATCCGTCAGGATTTCCACGGTCAGACCCTTGTCCACGATAGCCGGCTGCAACCCCTTGACCGTTTCGACAACGAGGGGTTCCAGCTCCTGTGGACGGCGATTCATCAACTGCGCACCATACTCCATGCGCGTGAAATCGAGGATGCGGTTGACCATGCGCAAGAGGCGGTCGGATTCGGTCTTGATCACGTCCAGGAATTCCCGGGCGTGGGGAAACTGCTCGTCGGTCAGTTCGGTGCGCAGCACATCGGTGTAGGCAGTGATGCTCGTCAGCGGGGTTTTGAATTCGTGACTGGCCATGGCGACAAAGCGTCCCTGCAGGCGGTTCAACCGCGTCAGGGACTGTTTCTCACCACGGGCCTGGGCCAATTCCGACGTCAACGAGACATGGCTGGCCCACAGCCTGGTCACCACGTTCAACGCGCGGCCCACTGCGGCCAGGTGTTCACCCACAGCAGCAGTCTGTTCGGCATCCCAACCAGGGGTGGTCTCCATGATGACCACCGCTACGGTGTGGCCCACCACTTCAACCGGCACCATGAACCAGGCGCCCTGGTCCGGATTTGGCATCAGCGACCACGGTGTGCCACCAGGTATGTCTCCATGGCCCTGCACGACGGCCCCGGCGCCCTCGCGCACGGCCATCACCAGAGGGTTCCATCCTCCCGGCAAGCTCACCCAATGTGGATGCTGCTGGCCGTCAACCACCAGGCAGTTTTCCTGCTGGCGGGTCCAGTTGCCATCCAACAGGAAGGCCCGATCCGAATCCACGGCAACCGCCACGTGGCGCACACCGGGCAGGCCCGGCAGGGCCTCGGCCACGGCAAAGGCCAGCAGTTCCAGGTCAGCCGAACCGGAACCGGCCGCCAGGCGGCTCATGACCGCAGCCACAGGATCCTGGCTCCGAAGGGTTTGAGGGTTTGATGTGTCGTTGCAGATCATGGGTTCCTAACCGGTCAGTTTGACTCGTCGGACGGCGTTTCGTCGACGGCAACGCTCACCCCGGAGGTGATCATCTCAGGTTCCGCATCTGCGGAGCGGCGCTCAACCACGATCACGCTCTGTTCGGTGGTCTTGCCGAAGCGTTTCAGCTCGGCCAGGGTATCGCTCAACTCGGCCGGATGCTCGAAGCGTCCCTTGGCGTCGTTGACCAGTCCCAGAGTCAGTGTAATCAGTGGGAAGCGTTCGATGGAACCGCTGCGGCTCTCCACTTCCAGGTACCCACGTTTGTAGTCGGCCGGATCGTGCAGATCCACCTTGCCGGCATCAAACTCCTCGATGATGCGGCGGGCCATGGCCTTGCCGATCTTCGACTCGGTGGCCACCACAAAATCGTCGCCACCGACGTGCCCGACAAACTCGCCGCCGGTCCCATATTTTTGGGTGCAACCGACCAGCACACCGGCCAGGAACGAAATCGCCCGGTCCCCCATGCTGTAGCCGTAGTGGTCGTTGAAACTCTTGAAACGATCAATATCGATGTACATGAAGGCGTATTCCCGACCACTGGCGATCCGGGTCTGGATTTCGCGCTCGATGGCGCGGTTGCCCGGCAAACCGGTCAACGGGTTGGCTTCGCGCTCACGGCGCGTGGCCTCCAGCAGGTTGCTGACGCGCAGCAACAGCTCATCGTGGTTGAACGGCTTGATGATGTAATCATTGGCGCCACCCTTAAGTCCCTTGACCTTATCGGCTTCTTCACCCTTGGCGGTCAGCAGGATGACAGGCAGGCGCGCGGTCTCGAATCCGGCACGAATGATCTCCAGCACGGCAAAACCGTCCATGCGTGGCATCATCACGTCCAGAAGCACAAGATCCGGCTGAAAACTGGCCACAGCCTTCCAAGCTTCTTCCCCATCCTCGGCCATTTGAACCTCAAATCCTTCCTGCTCCAGCAGAAACTGCAGGATTCGGCGGATGTGCGGTTCATCGTCAGCTACGAGGATTCGCGCTTTCGCGGTCATATTTACCCATTTCGTCGGGACGAGTCATGTGCGAAACCCCCTCCCTGAGGGTTCGAACTGTCATTCCAGACGCAAAGGTCGTGCCATGCGGAAGGTTGGGTTCAGGCGGGGGATTTCAGCGCCAACTGGCCACCGGGCCGCGCGGAAAACTGTCCAGATCCAGCGAATCGGTGCGACCGGCCTCGAGATGGCAAAATCCGGCATAAGCAATCATGGCGGCGTTGTCGGTGCAATAGACCCGTTCGGGAGCGTGAAAATGCAAATTGCGCTTCTGGGCCTCAGTTGCCACCCGCTCACGCAGGCGCCCGTTGGCCGCCACGCCACCGGCCAGATAGACCGCTCCGACGTGCTTGCGCCGGGCCGCGGCAAACAGCTTCTCGCACAACGAGTCCACGATGGCCTCCTGCACCTCGTAACACACGTCAGCCACCGTCTGCTCGGCCAGGGGTCGGGGCAATTTGTCCACCACCGTGCGCACCGCAGTTTTCAGGCCCGAAAAGCTGAATACTGGGCGGGGATCTTTCCGCAGCGGGCGCGGGAAACTGAATACGCCCGGCGTGCCCGACTTGGCCAGGCGATCAATCTGAGGTCCACCGGGATAGGGCAGGCCCAGCAATTTTGCGGTCTTGTCGAAGGCCTCGCCCGCCGC
>DAOVTU010000449.1 GCA_030632925.1 Candidatus Krumholzibacteriia bacterium
ATCGAAGCCCACCGCATTGGCCGTACCCGGATCCAGTCCGCTGACGGATTCGGCAAATTCGACGCTGTACAGGTTCACCGCGTAGCCAAAATCGACCCGCGAATGGATGTCATTGTACAGGTTGAAACCGTGGGCCACCGTGAACTGGGTTTCCTTTTCCAGGGTCACGTCCTGGTAGTCGACCTTGAAGTGGCTCAAGCCCACGCCAAGGTTGCCGTACTTCTCATGAATGGGAATGGATGCCCCGACATAGAAGAAGTCCGAGAAATCCAGGCCGAATGGCTGCACGTAGGAGGCCGCAACCTCGCCACGATCGATGCTGCCGAGTTGGCCGGCGTTGGTGAAAGCGGCATAGGCGCCATCAGTCACTGAAACTCCGGCTTCGCCCATGGCCCGGGCCCGGGGATTGATCACTGTATCGTCGAACAACGCGCTCGCGGGTCCAGCCGTCAGGCCGAGCGCCGCCAGAATCATGATAAATGTCAGTTTCCGAATCATCGCTCACCCTCTCTACTTGCTGAGCCTGGTGGCAACGACCACCGGCGCGGTTACTGTTTCTTCTTCACCTGTCGCGTTGTTGACAACCGACAGATGTGCGATGTACATGCCGGCGCGAACGCGCTGGTAAACACTGTCCAGGCCATCCCAGACCACGACCGTGGGCGCGTCCGGAATGATCGACGGCGAACCGTTGAAGCGGCTGTCGAACAGGGTCACGACAATGCGACCGCTTTGATCAAACAGGCGCAATTTTGTTTCGCTCTGAGGTTTGGAAACGATCCGGATGGGGAAGGTCTCGCCCATCGAAGGCAGGAAGGTCTTGGCTTCGACGAGCAGTTCCACACCACCTGAGCCGGCACTGCCACCACCACTGGGGCGGCTGGGATCGTACTCGGCCAACTCAAACGTATTGGCCAGATCTTCGCTGGTCTCGTCGCGACCCAACACACCATTACTGCCGGTCTGGATCTGGGCACCTTCACCGGCGTCGATGCGCTGGTAGGAGAAGCCGAAGTCCGCCTGCTGGGGATAAGGGGTCTGGGCCGAGGTCGCGGTGTCCGGCAGGTAACTGTGGCTGCCCACGGTCACGCCGGTCTTGCTGAACAGGAAGCTGGTCGAGGTCTGGGAAGGATCTTTCCAGTTGAAGACATCGATATCGGTGATGCCATCACTGAGGCCGTCCCAATGGTACAGGATAACAACCTCAACGCCGTTGGTCAGCGTCGGCACCGAAGGGTTGGCGCCAGTGCGGTTGATGATGCTGTTGTTCACGTCATCACCAAAGACATAACGCATGTCCGGCACGTTGTCCGGGAACGCGTCGTCTTCCCACAGTTCCAGGTCGGGCAGGAAACCGAAGGAGCCCGAATAGAGCTGGGTGCCAGCCACCGAGACGACAATGGTGTCGCCGGCAGCAAGCATGAACCCGGCTGGGAACTGGCTATGGAAATCGTTGAACGCACCACCACCGATGGTGGTCTGATTCGCATTGCCCTCGGTGATGCGCCAGTAGAACTGGCTGCCCGGGGCGTAGTTGGCGTCGGTCAGGTAATAGTTCGACATGTCGACGTCTTCGGTGCCCGGGTTGGAGATCTCCACGAACTCCTGATCCGAACCGATGGTCGCCACTTCGGTGATCAACAGCTTGGCCGGGAAGTCGCCCGGTTCCGGAGCCGTACCGACAGTCCAGCCTTCAACGAAGGTTGGAGCCACGGCGGGCCAGGAGGCGGTGCGGCCGTCGGCGTTGGTCGCCACAGCGTACCAGGTCACCACGGCGCCTTCGACCTGGGCTGCCAAGGCCGCGGTCCAGGTGTCGCCACTGGCATTGGCACCCGCGACGGTCACCGGCGCGCCGGCATCAATCGTGTACATGAAGTCCACGCCGGTCACGGCGCTGTTGGAGACCACATCTACCGTCAGCGTAGCATCCTGGCCATCATAAGGATTGGCCGGAGCATTTTCGCCGCTGGCAAAAATCGGAGCCGTCAAAAAGGGCACCGCAGGTGCCTGGGGCGGCGTCTGAGCCAACGCGATTTCCCAGGTCGTGCCCAGGTTTTCGCTGGTTTCGTCATGCCCACCCACACCGTTGCCGCCGGTGAGGGTCTCGGTGCCTTCGTCAGCCGACAGCCGGGCGTAGGCCTGGCCGAAGTTCTGCTCGCTGGCCGAGATGGCTTCCTGACTTGCAGTGGCGGTATCATTCAGATACGTGCCAGCACCCACCGTGACTCCACTCTTGTCGAACAGAATACTGGTGCTGGTGCCCCAGAAGGCAAAATCGACATCCGTGACCAGATCACTGGTGCCGTCCCAGCTGTAGAGAATCAGGCTCTCGGAGGCATCGGACAAGGTCGGCAGGAAAGCCGTGTTGATTTCGCCCAGCGGGCTACCGCCGTTGACCGAACCCGGGAAGACCGCCACCATTTCCGGCACGGCGTCGGGGGCGTTTTCATCCTCATACAGTTCCAGGTCCGGCATCTGGCCATAGGCCTGGGCATACTGGGCGCTGCCGTTGACCGAGATCGACAAGGTGTCGCCGGCCGCCAGCACGTAGCCATCAGGGAAACGGACGTGGAAATCGTTGAATACACCCCCACCAATGGTCGCCGCACTGGGCACGCCATCGGCGATATTCCAGTAATAGACACTGTTGGAGGCAAAGATGCCATCGGTGAGATAGACATCACTCAGGTCGATATCTGCCAGGGTGGGGTTGACCACTTCAATGAACTCGCTACCAATACGGTCCGAGCCTATCACGCGGGTCTTGGTGACCACTTCGGTGATAATCAGGTGGTCGGCGGGAGCTGCCAGGGAGGCGGCTGTCCAGCTCGTCAGCAGCAGGGTCAGCGAGATGGTCAGCAATAACCACCCACTGCCAGCGGGTGTAATCCTACGTATTCTCGACATCAAGTCACTCTCCTCTTGGAGGGATGCGCGGAGTGAGGGTTGTCACGTTTTCTTGGGTCAAGCACCATAACGCTACCGGGGGCAGGATTCAAGCTGAGGTTCGTTAAAAAATTCGGTAAGTATATCGTTGCAATTTGGTGGGATTTTACTATGGAAACGGTCAAAAGGCCTGTCAGGCGCCGGTTTCTTCCACCCGGGCAAAAGCCTCAATCAAATCCGCGGCCGACGTGGCCTGGCGCAGGCCGTCCAAAAAGGAGTCGTGCTTGACCAAACGGGCCAAACGGGCCAACACACGCAGCATCTGGCGAGGATCACCGGACGGGCCGATCAGCAGGATCACGATATCCACTTCCCGGCCATCGCCGGCGTTCAGATCCAGCCCCTCCGCCAGAGTGGCCACGGCAATGTGCACTTCACTGACCTGGGCGCAGCGGGCATGGGGAATAACCAGACCACCACCCACGGCGGTGCTGCCTTCGGTCTCCCGGCGCATGACTTCGCCTACCAACTCATCGGGCGCAACGACGATGCCGGCCTCGGTATGGGTGGCCACCAGGCAGGCGACGGCCTGCCCCAGGCTTTCGCACTTGAGTTGGGGCAGGAATCCGGTTTGTATTGTATAGTCGCGCAAGTTCATGGGGTGAAAGTAACGGCCCGGTGCCGAACTGTCCAGCAGTGGGGGCTGACCTCCGTTTTTTTATGAGAATTCCAGAGCGTTCAGGAAAGTTTCGGGAAGGTTTCAGGAAAGTATAGTGATGTCCGGTAGCCCATTCGATCCCTTGACCATCAAAGTCCGTTGGCAAACACGCCTCAGCCATTGGCGTGATGCCCTGTTG
>DAOVTU010000477.1 GCA_030632925.1 Candidatus Krumholzibacteriia bacterium
AGGTTGGCAGCGGCGTTTTTTTCAGCCGCGGTGGGCGTAGGTTTGTCGCGCCCCTCGAACAGCGCGGTCAGCTCTTTGGTCAGCGAGGCGTCGCCGGCCAGGGCCAACTCGCGGGCCCGGTCCAGCAACCGCTCCTGAATTTCCACGGCAGCCTTGCGCGTGAAGGTGACCGCCAGAATGGCCCGCGGGTGAGCGCCGGCCTCGATGCACAGGCGCAGAAAGCGATCAACCAACACCTTGGTCTTGCCCGATCCGGCGGACGCGCGCAAGGCGACAGATTGGTCGGGGCGAGCGCTCCGGCGTTGGATGATGGTCGCAGCTTCAATGGGATTGGTCATGGGTTACCGATGCCTGAGTAGGGAGTTGTAATATGCCTTCGCCCCCACCCTAACGGCAAGCACCCCGGGATGCAATGGCATCATCCGGGGTGCCCCAATCAAGGCGGGAATCAGAAGATGGCGCGGTCCAGGTGATAGACCAGGCCGATGCCGTAGGTCCAGTTCCAGGACTGATTTACATCTTCGGCCCTTTCGACCCAATTGTAAGCCCCCCACATACTGGCGTTCAAACTCAATTGGTCCTCCAGATAGATATTGAATGAGGACCCCAGACTGCCCCTCTGGTTTCTGGTTTCATGCTGAATATCGGAGTCGCCGTCGTAGGCGAAGGCCGTGTCCAGGCGAAAACGATCAGTCAGGTTCCACAAATGGGCCACCCGCAGATTCACGCTGCCACGGTCCCTGCCGATGTCATTGGAATTGGTCCACGTATAACTGTAGTCACCGCTGAGCCGCACCTGCTGCGTCAACGACAGGTTCCGGTACACATCCAAAGAAAGTCTCGTCAATCGAGTCCGATAATTGGATTGCCCCAATGGACCGGTGCCGGAACTCCCGGTATACGCGCCATCGACCGTGATCTCCACTCCTTGGCGGCGGGTGCCCAATTGCTCCCTGATAGCGTCCATCAGATAGAGGATCTCATAGGCTGTCAGGGGGTTGTCGGGATCCAACATCGGGGTCAGAACCTCTTCCCAGAAGAACCGGCCGTACCGGTCATAAACGTTAAAGTAGCCGGATTGCTGAGACCAAACGGCGGCAATCTCGTGCAGTTGCGCGGTCGCCAGCGGCGGGCGACCCAGAGCAATCAACCTTTCGCTCAGGCGCTGGGCCCTGAGCATGGGCTCCACGTTGCGCACCCGACCCCACGCCAAGCCACCCGATATTCTTTGGTGCGAATCGCGATCATACACATTGCTTTCTTCCCAGTCCTCCAAGTGGCGGGTCTCATAAATTTTCTCAACGTAGGAACGACCTGTTCCCCCGGTCATTTTTACCGAGAATGGCCCATCGCCCAGGAACTGATTCACCGTGCCATCCCATCTGTAGGCCCCGCCCAGGTCGTGACCCTGCCTTTCATCGTACGGAGTGCCGGAATGGCTCCGGCGGTACTGGCCATCCACATCGGCATTGATGCTCCAATACCGTTGCTCGCTTTCCCAGGCCTGAAAATAATTCGACCCCAACAACAGCGATGTGGTATTGCCGAAAGTCTGGTTTCCAAGGTTCCGAGAGTCGTTGCCACCACCACTGAACCGGAAATCCGCATCCCAGACGCGGTAACTCCAATCCGGCAAGCGGTAGTCCAACAAAGTCGAAACATCGGCGGGGTCACTGTACCCGATGCTGGTCTGGGCACCGGCACATAGCGGCAACGAAGCCAGAATAAATGCAGTCAGTAGAAAATGCTTCATGGTAACTCAGCTCACGATCCAGGGGTAATGGACGCGGATAAGTGAATCAAAGGTGTGGAGATCATCGCTCAATGACAACCTCTGGTCAATAAGAACGGCGCATGAGCTGTCCAGTTCCCATCATTTTTTGAGGCTCAGCATATAGACCACAAACATGATGCTGCCGTCGGCCGCCAGATGCGAAATCACCGGCAGTAAAAGTCCCTCGTGTCGGCGGCGGAGTTGACGCCAGAGCCATCCGGCGGCGATCAAAATGAAGAAGGCCAATACGATCCACAGCCATTCCAGAAAGAGCATCAAAACCAGCACGTGGTAGCCGGCGAAAAGCACGTCGCCCCACACGGGTTTGAGCGAGTCACTGCCCAGTTTGCCGCGCCACAGTATTTCCTCGAACCAGGGATTGACCAACGTGTGGTAGATCACGAACAGCAACCAACCGGTGCCGCCCAAACCCAGCTTGGCGATGGCCGGATTGATCAGGTCGGCGTTGATGCCGGCGTATGGGGCCAGCACAAAAATCAGCACACCACCGCCGATGCCGAACCCCGCCGCCCCCAGCCCCACCACGTTGTCCCAACCACGCAGCAGTTCGCGCCGCAGGTCAGGTGCGCGCCAAACCGCGACTGCCACCAACCCGTGGTAAATCAAAAAGGAGATCCAGGCGCTGCCCAACAGATGCAGCCCGATCACCATGGCCAGGTAGGGTATCAGAGCTAGGAACCAGCTCACCCCTGGTCCTTGCGGTTGATCAGCTTGTCCAGTTTGCGCTCCGTGCCGGGCGGCACGGTCAGTTCCTCTACGCGGCATACGCCCCGGAAATCACAATAGGTGCAGGGCAGGTTAGTGGGCGCAATACCGGCCATTTCACGGGGCAGTACCGGGAAGGCGCCCTTGGGGTTGGCGGCTTCCACGGCCAATCCTATCAGCTTGGCGGCGCCCTCGATCAGCAAGGTGCGGCCTTCATCGTCATCGCCAGCCAGGTGAGGCTTTTTCGGCCCGCCGGGCTTTTCCGGATTGACGGCATAATAAAACGCTTCGCGAACGCCGTGCCGATCGCCAGGCAAGTCCAACTCGCCCATTTCGGCAGCCACGGCATAGAGCAGGATCTGCATCTCCTCCAGCTTTTTGACCTGGGAGCCCGAGGGAATGCTGCCTGTTTTGTAATCGATCACGCTCACGGCGCCGGTGCCATCCTGGTGCAGGTCCACCCGGTCGACGGTACCGCGCAGCAGGATGTCTGCGGCATAGGCCGGCAACTCGGGCACGTCAATTTCGCAGTCCAGGGCCGCCGCTTGTTGCAAGGTCCACTCCCGCATTTTGGGCAGCGGCAGTTCAAATTTTTGTTCCAATGCCACCGGGCGCCAATCGGCAAACCGGCCCAGTTCAACTTTCACCAGCGCGGGGATGGCTACGCGGAAGCTTTCGAACCAGAGTTTGCGTTGGGGCATCTCGTCAAAGCCGCGGTCAAATTGCGCGCGGGCTTCATCGTCCAGGGCGGCCTCGGCTTTGGCCGCATCGCCGGCAGTCAGCGCCTGGTAACCCGGCCCCTTCGGGTCCAGCCACTCTTGAAGGGCCTCATGCACCAGATTGCCATAGTCCATGGCCTGGAATTCTTCCTGCACTTCCTCTTCCCGACGCAGCGCAAAACCACGCTCCAAAACATACCGGTAGGGGCAGTCGCGCCACGACCGCAGCGCGCTCCAACTCAACTTCGTCAGCGGCCGGATGGGCACAAACGTGCGCACGTCGCGTTCAGCTTCACGGAAGATTTTTTCAGCGGCCGCGATCTCATCCCAGGGCGTGGGTTTCACGCGCCACAGTTTAGAATC
>DAOVTU010000369.1 GCA_030632925.1 Candidatus Krumholzibacteriia bacterium
AAAAAGGCCGGCCATCTGGGGAATGGATTCCCACGGTTTGTTGGACCACAGCGCGAGCATTTCCGCCGGCGTATTGAGGGTCGTGGAATCGGGATCCGCCCAGCACGAACCTGCCATCACAACAGTGCCGTGTTCATCGGTGGCGACCCCCTCGGAGGGCAAATAGCCATGCCCGGAGGAGGCGGCACAAAAATGACGGGCGGCGGAAATGTCCTGCCGCTTGCCGGGGTAACTCGTGGTCTTTTCAGCAATAGCGGTGCGGAAGTCCTGTTGCTGGGCGTCGGCAAGACCTTGAAAATCAAAAACCAGATAGATGGCACTCATAAACGGCTCTCCAGATCGTCGACCACTTGACCGAAAGGATTCCCAGGATCAGAAAACAACTGTTGCTGGTTTGGCGGATGAAATATGCTAGCGGCCTGCTTCAGATCACGCAATAGCAAAACCGGGCCCGATCAGCCCGTGCGGAGCGTCAGCAACAACCCGTCGGAGGATCGCATGCGTGCGCTCATCAAATCAGATATCAACCGATTGCGCCGCTACGGCAGCAAAGAGGCGACATTGCGTTTGCTGTTGACCAACCAGGGCCTCTGGGCCTGTGTATGTTATCGAGTGGGGCACGAGCTGCAAAAGCGAAAAATGCCGCCGGGTATCAAACACGTTGTGATGGCCGGTTATCATTTGTGGTGGAAATGGGTGGAGATGGCCGCGGGCATCTCCATTTCGCCGGATTGCCAGATCGGGCCGGGGCTTTATATAGGGCATTTTGGCCAGATCATTTTGCACCCTGATGTTGTCATGGGGCGGGATTGCAATCTTTCGCAGGGCGTGACCCTGGGCTTGGCGGATATTAAAGACAAATGGGGAGTGCCGACTCTGGGGGACCGGGTCTACATCGCGCCGGGCGCCAAGATCGTCGGTCCGATCCATCTGGCCTCCGGCACCGTGGTGGGCGCCAATGCGGTGGTCATTGCCGATACGGAAACCGATGCGACAGTAGTTGGGATTCCGGCCAAAATGGTGAATCGCAGCGGGAGTGGAAAGTTCATCCAGCCCGAGGAAGACCAGTCGGAGGTAGGCTGACAAAGCCCGCAGCTATCGCCCGGAAATCAGGCTGCGAAAATAGTGCCACATCCAGTCCCGTTTGGTCGGCGTCTTGGCCCAGACACCGAATTGCATCTTGATCCTGCCCCAGTTTCTTTCACCGACACTCCAGTAGATGGTTTTGAGCGCCTGCTTGCCATACTTGCCAATCATTTGGCGATATCGCCGGGACACTTCATCAGAGTCGGTCAGCAGTTGCGAGCGGTGAGCGATCATCGCGAGCAGTTCCTGGCGCTGGTTGCCGGTGGCGGGGATCGGTCGGCCGTCAGGGTCAATGGTGACCGGAACGACGACGGCCTTCACCGGGCCCTGCTCGTCGACCTGAATCTCAATATGAAAACTCTTGGCGCATTCCGTGGAATTTTCACCCATGTAGTCCGTGATGGGGAAAACATAATTGCCGAGGCTGTAGACGATCAGGCTGCCCGCGTGGACCTCAATACCCTGCGGAACATGGGGGTGGTGACACAGGATGATGGGCACGCCGGCCCGGGCGAGTTTGCGGCACATGTTCACGCGGTCAGGGGCTGGTGTGGCCTGGAATTCGGCATCCATGTGCAGGCAGACAACCGGGATGTCGTTGTCTTGTTTGAATTCCTGCAGGTCTTTCAGGATGGTGCTCAGCTGGGCCTCATTGCAACCGACCGTATCAGGGCCGGCAATCTGGCCTTGGCCGTAACAATAGGCGTGGAAGCGGAAGTTGACATCTCCCGCCTTGAAAGTGGCCGGTGTGCGGGCTGCGGCCGCGTCGAGTCCGGCGCCGGTGGTTTGGAAACCTGCGGCCTTGAGACTTGCCAGGCATTCGGCCAGACCTTCGCTGCCTGCATCCAGGATGTGGTTGTTGGCGAAAGTCAGCACGTCAAATCCGGCGTCGGCCAGGCCTTCGAGCGCATTCAGGCCCGAGACCAGGCACGCCTTGCTGCTGAGCGGAGAATAGGGCGCCTCGACCAGGACGGATTCAAGATTGCCCACGGCCACGTCGGCGTTGCGGATCAAGTCGCGGACCGGTTCCAGAATGTACTGGGGGGACTGCTGGCCCATGGCTTCGAGGGCCTTGTTGTGGAAAGCGAGGTCGCCCACGGCCAGCAGGCTGACCGTCGGTGTGGTGCGGTCGGCGATGATGATGGTGCCGTCGTTGGCCAAGAGCTGCTGATCCACGGGTAACATTTCGGTATTAAGCCTTTTGCTGGATTGCGGAGTCTGTTTCGCCAATAGAAGCAACATCCTGCCGGGGTGTCAACGGTCTGCCAAATCACCTGGTGGTCGCACTTGTGCGGTCGCGCCTGTTCGGTGGGACCCGGCGGTGGTATAGTTTGCTGCAGAGTGACGATCGTGTTTCGGATCGGATCGCGAAGCCGGTCTGCCTGAACTCGTTGTCGGCAACCAGTTTGATTGTCCTTAGCCAAACCTAGGAGAACGATGGAATCCCCGTTGGTGTCCGTGATCATTCCCGCCTACAACGCCGCAGTGCTGGTGGCCGAGACGATCGACTCCGTCCTGGCGCAGAATTATCCGTCGGTGGAGATTCTGGTTGTCGACGACGGTTCAACCGACGAGACGGCCAAGGTATTGCAATGCTATGGCGATCGCATCCGGTATTTCCATCAGGAAAACTGGGGTGGGCCATCGCGGCCGCGGAATGTGGGGCTACGGAATGCGACCGGGGAACTGGTGGCCTTTTTTGACGCCGATGACCTCATGGCACCTGAGAAACTGCAGACTGCTGTTGACGTATTTGAGCGGTTTCCCAAGGTTGATTTTACGTTCTCGAGCTTCCGGGGTATCCAGGAAGATGGTGCGACTCATCGTGCGGATTTTCTGGAAAGGTACCAGAACTTCAGGAGTGAAATACAGAGCGAAGAGGGCTCTACGATTGGGGTCATGGCCGGACGCGCGGTTTTTCGCCAACTGTTGGGTGCGAATTTTATCGGCACCTCGAGCGTTGTCTGCCGCCGTTCCGTATTCGATCAGGTCGGGGAATTCGACGAGTCGATGTTGAACGCGGACGACGTCGACATGTGGCGCCGCATCGCCTACGCCGGCTACCAGTTCGCGTTCATCGATGAGATCCTGCACAGCTACCGCAAAACCGCCGGTGGCATTTCGGCCGGGGGCGCCAAAAGGTACCCTGCGATCCTGAGCGGAATCAGGAAACAGCTGCAACTGGAACTCGAAGCCGATGAGAGAGCGCTCCTGAATGACAAGATCAACCAGCTTGAGTTGGGTTATGCGGCGGCCCTGGGGTTGGGCGGAGATCGTGCGGCTGCGCGCCGTGTCTATCGGGAAGTCCTGGCCAAGAAAGTGAGTTGGACGGGCATCAAGGGGTTGGTCAAGTACGTGCTTCCAGGCTAGACAACTCCGCAGAGTCAACCATCGGTGGGAAACCTCAGCAAATCGGCATCCGCCGCCGCAGCCGTCAAATCGATGCAGCCGGGCGTCAATTGGTCTGATAATTCGGGGTTTTTGGTCATGGCGATCAGCCGGTTGGCCCGTGGTCTGATCAGGAATCCTGCCTTTTGGCAATCCGCAGTGAGGGCTGAGCCGCAAAACTGGATTTGCACCTCGGCTGTTGGTCGACTGCGAGCCACCTCGTGCAATAAGTCGGCCCGAGCGCTGATTTGAGACGACATGCCAATGATATTCTCCACACCCATATCGGTACGGCAATACGCCAGGGGCGCTTGGCTGCTGTTGCCATCATGCATCACCGAATGATCACCGTAGGGAGTGTTGCCGGCGAAACGCCAATGCAGCCAGGAGTCCGATTCGGGTGTAGCGGCCGTGACTTTGTTGGTTTGCAGGGACAACGGCTGCGAAGCGCTGGGCGCAGATGTGCTCCGCAGCCAGGCTGCCCAGCCGCGTAGGAGCCGCTTGGGTTGATCCCAGGCTGGCGGCCTCTGCCTGTAGTATCCAATTTGAAAAGCCCCGAGATCCTTGGCTCCCAGCCGCTGGTAAAGAGCAGACATGGCCGCGCTTTGGCCGGTGGACAGGCTCAGGTCAAAACGTTCGAGACGCATGTCCAGGAACTTGCGGCCAATGCCGTGGCGGCGCCACTGCGGAGTGACAAAAAAGTCGATGCCGAAGGCAGCGCGCACCTCCAGGCCGTTGATTATGACCATCTGGGGCACGTGGGGGCAGAAAGCAATCACTTCGCCCTGATGCCGGCAGAGAGCGACATGGATGCCCAGGGGGTTGGCAAAATACAGCC
>DAOVTU010000541.1 GCA_030632925.1 Candidatus Krumholzibacteriia bacterium
GATGGCGATGTCGTTGAGCGCGATTCCAGCCGGCGCCGCCCTGGTCACTTTCAGTCATGAGGCGCCCGAGGCCAGTGCCGTTTTCGTGGCTGGTGAGTTCAACAACTGGAGCGATTCGGCCTCACCCATGGTCAACAAGGATGGGGTGTGGAGCCTGGCGATGGATCTGGCCGAAGGTTCCTACCAGTACAAATTCGTGGCCGACGGCAACTGGCTGGCCGACCCGAACAATGCCAATACGTCCGATGACGGCTTTGGTGGCCAGAATTCGCTGGTGACCGTGGCTGCAGGTGTGGACAAGATGGATGCCGGCGCTGCCGTGGCCGGTGGCGCGGCTGTGGCTGGAACGGCGGCCCCGACAACTTCAACGGCCACTGGTGGCCAGGTGGCGGTGACCTTCACCCATGAGTCTCCCGGTGCAGCCGGTGTCTATCTGGCCGGCGACATGAACGGCTGGAGTGATTCATCCGACCTGATGACCAATACCGATGGCGTGTGGAGCCTGGTGCTGAACCTGGATCCGGGCGACTACGCCTACAAGTTCGTGATCGATGGCAGTTGGACCCAGGATCCGAACAACCCCAACGCCACCGATGACGGCTTTGGTGGCCAGAACTCGCTGGTGCATGTGCCGGCGGGCAAAGACAAAATCAATGCTTCTGAAGGTGGCGGCGCAGTATTAGGGGCAGCGGCCGTGGCAGCGCCCGCCGGTAGTGGCGAACTGCGCTCGGTCGAATTCCGCTACACCCCGGTGATCTCGGGTATCGGTGCGGTATTCCTGGCTGGCACGTTTAATGACTGGAACGACGCCAAGACCAAAATGACCGACGCCGACAACGACGGCACCTACACCGTGAGCATGTTGCTGGCCGAAGGTGAGTACCAGTACAAGTTCGTTGTTGATGGCAACTGGCAGGCTGACCCGAACAACCCCGATGGGGCCGAAGACGGATTTGGTGGCCAAAATTCCCTACTCACGGTCGATGGCAGCTACTCCACCATCGAGATCGAATTGGGTGATGGCGTCATCTACAGCGATGATCTCGAACCGGTCTTTGACTACTCGACCTGCAATCCGCTGAGCCCGACTGAAGTGGCCATCACGGCCAAGGCCCATCTGGGCGATGTGGAAGCCGTAACGGTGATCTACAGCATCGCCGGTGGCGCGGATCAGGAATTGGCCCTGACCGAAGTGGAGCGGGATGCTTCTTACCAGTATTACCGGACTAACGTGCAACTGAACGACGCGGCCGATGAACTGGCTTTTGTGATCGCCTATCGCGATGCCGATACCACCGAATACATGGGCGTGCGCGGCATGGTTGCCGGTGCCGATGCGCCGCGCTTTGTCTACAGCGCCGAAAACTTTCCCACCTTCTTTACGCCCGAATGGGCCAAAGAGGGCATCGTCTACCAGATCTTCCCCGAGCGTTTTGCCAACGGCGACAAGGCCAATGATCCGGACTTCAAGGAGCCCATGTACCAGGGCGCCAACAAGTTGCCGGCCAGTGGCAAGACCAATAGCGAATAC
The DNA here is from genome assembly GCA_030632925.1 of Candidatus Krumholzibacteriia bacterium. GTDB lineage: Bacteria > Krumholzibacteriota > Krumholzibacteriia > LZORAL124-64-63 > LZORAL124-64-63 > JAGRNP01. Next base: position 1,532 of record DAOVTU010000541.1, read on the forward strand.
TTCCACCTGATTGAAGACTGGTACGATACCGACGGCCTGGTGCGCAGCCCGTACCGCACCGACGGCAAGCCGGACTACTACAGCTTCTACGGCGGCGACATCGCGGGTATCCGCGGCAAGCTGGACTACCTGAATGACCTGGGCATCACGGTGATCTATTTCAACCCGTTGAACCAGGGCATGAGCAACCACAAGTACGACCCGGTGGACTACCTGGAAATCGACCCGCATTTTGGGTCGCGTGAGGAGTTCAAGGAGTTCGTCAAGGACTGCCACGATCACGGCATCCGGGTGGTGGTGGACATGGCTTTCAACCACACGGGCAACTGGCATTTCGCTTTCCGTGATGCGGTCGAAAAGGGACCCAAGAGCAAGTACTACAAATGGTACGAATTCCACAAATGGCCCCTGCCGGCCGCCCGTGATTTCAACGCCAGCGACTACTACGACTGCTGGTGGGGTTTTGGATTGCATCCGAACCTGAACTTCGATTTGAAACTGAGCAACGCCGACGAAAACAACATCGAAGACATCAAGGACGCCACGCCGAACATGGACGTGGTGAACTACGCGCTCAAGACAGCCGACGTGTGGCTGGGCGAATACGACATTGATGGTTTCCGCCTGGACGTGCCCAACGAAGTGCCGTTCTGGTTCTGGAAACTGTTCCGCGAACGTTGCAACGAGATCAAGGACGACGTGTGGCTGGTGGGTGAGATCTGGGGCAACGCTGGCCGCTGGGTCAGCCCCAACTGCTTCGACTCGACCATGAACTACAAGTTCTTCCGCGACCCGGTGATGGACTTCTTTGGCAAGGGCACCATCGATGCGGCGACCTTCGACGCCCGTCTCAGCCCCGGCCGTTTCCAGTACCCGCCGCAATCAGTTGCGGTGATGATGAACCTGATGGACAGCCACGATACGATCCGCTTTCTGACCAGTGCCGGCGATGTGCGTCGGTTGATGCTCGGCGCCATGTTCAGCATGTCGTACGTGGGCATGCCGCACATCTGGTACGGCAACGAAGTGGGCATGGTGGGGGGCAAGGACCCGGATTGTCGGCGCCCCATGGATTGGCGCTACGAGGGCGACCCGCGTCGTCAGGCGTTGCGCGATTATTACGGCCAGATCACGCGGTTGCGTCGCGATACGCCGGTGTTGAGCCGTGGTTCTTACACGACGCTGCTGACCGAGGGCCGCGCCTTGGCGGTGGCTCGTGAATTGGACGGGAAACTGGCTGTTTCGCTGTTCAACTCCGGCTCCAGTCCGGCCACGTTCACCTTGACCCAGGCCCAGCTGAGTAAGCTGACCGGTGAAGGCGCCAGCTTGGTGCTGGAGACTATCGTGGGGCCGGATGCTTTCCCGCGGGCAGCCGGGGCCAGCTTCAAGACCGGTGACAAACTCGATTTTGGCGCGGGTGACGTGGAAATCACACTGCCGGGCATGAGCGGAGCCATGTTGTTGAATTAGAACGACAATCATCGGATTTGCGCACGAAAAGGCGCCTCTGGACGTTCAGAAACCTCCAGAGGCGCCTTTTACGCAGGAATAGATCAAAAAAGATCCCATAAATAGCAGAAAATATGATAATATTGCTCAGTCAATTCAGGCGATCTGTGCGGTTTTCACGCATCA
>DAOVTU010000266.1 GCA_030632925.1 Candidatus Krumholzibacteriia bacterium
CTCGTACTTCGGTCGATTTGTTCAAGATGAACCTTGATGAACATATTCTGTCCAATAACATATTCTGGAAGTTTCATATTAACTCTTGTCGGAAGTAGCTTGTCGCAACGTAGTAATTATTGTAGCAATTAAACCGCTGGTAAATGACAGGTCGGACGTTTGGTATGATAAACCCACTCCTGGTCCCCGTGAAAGGTGCCTCGGTTTGTCGGATACTAAAAGAACCGTATATGTCATCGAGTTGGCGGAAATCGGCAACGATGAGCTGAAGGCCGCCTTGGTGGCCGATGGCTTTGATGTCGTCTCGTACGAAACATCTGAAAAGATTCTGAATTCACCTGCCGACAGCCCACCGGATCTGATCATTCTCAGCCTGCAGGGAGATCAGGACGGGGGCTCGGCCCTGTGCCGGGATCTTCGGCGGGCGTACCCCCAAAGTGGCATCTGCCTGATCCACGATGATCTCTCCGAATGGGAAGAATCCGTGGCCCTCGAACTCGGGGCCGACGCCGTGCTCGCTCGTCCGGCCGCACCACGGCGTATTTTGGCCCAGGTCAGGGCCCTGTTGCGCCGGCAGGGCGGACAGCCCTCTGCACGCCTGCAATTGATGGCGGGCACCCGGATGGTCGAAGTGGGCGGCCAGTCGATACTGCTCACTGATGCCGAATTCGAATTGATGAGTCTGTTGGCCGGGAAGCCCGGAGTTGTTGTCAGCCGCGACAGGATTTCCCAGCATCTGAGTGGTCTGGCTTATGACGGTTGCAACCGGGCGATTGATCTGCGCGTCGCCCGCATCCGGCTCAAGTTGGGAGACGATGCCCGGCGCCCGACTTTCATCCGCACCGTGCGCGGTGAAGGCTATATGCTCATGACAGACGACACCTGATACAAAATCACAACAGTCACCGGAACGAATCCTGCTTTTCCCCCTACTCAATGAACCGGCACACGGTCGGCTCAATTTTGGACTCAGCCTGATGACAGGGCTGGGTGGGAAGGGAAGATACTCATGATTCAATCTGTTTCAGGCATGGGCGGGGGCATGATGCGCATGCAAGGCGCTCAAGGTGGCCAAGGCCCTCAGGCGGCGTTCAACAAGATTGATGCCGACGGGGATGGTGCCGTCAGCAGCGCCGAATTGCAGACCCTGTCCGACATGATGGCGGAGAAAATGGGGGACAAAGCGCCTTCAGCTGATGATCTGATGGCGAAATTCGATGGTGACGGCGACGGTGCCATGAGTTTTGCCGAATTTGAATCCGCCCGGCCCCAGGGGCCGCCAGACGGCGGCATGTCCGCCGGTATGATACCGCCCGGCAAGGGTTATGGGAAAGCCAACCAAATGGACCTCAGCAGTCTGTTTGCCGAGAGCGAGGACGAGGCCGAATCCGAGGAGGACAGCCTCTACGCCTACGCTTGAATTAAGAACAGGCCGGAGCTTCGGCTCCGGCCTGTATCACTTTGTATCGCGATGCCTTAAAACCGGGGTGATGTGGTTGTCATTTGATCGATTCCCCGCCAAAAATATTCCTCTCCCGCCACTTCCCTGACTCGAACCGCCGCCACATCAAATACCCCTGCGCCAGATAAGCAACCGAGGCACCCATCCAGGCTGCGAACACGTCGCCGCCCTGATACACGATGATAAACCAGGTCAGCGGGATGAACCCAAACCACATCAGGCCCAGGGTGACGAGCATCGTATAGACGGTGTCGCCGGCGCCCTGCAGGATGCCGCTGCTGAGCATGCGCAGGCCGTCAAAATATTGGAACACTGCTGCGGCAATGGCCAGCCCCGCGCCCAGCGCCAACACTTCAGGATCGTTGCTGAAAATCTGGAACAGATGGTCCCGCAACAGGATGATCACCACCGCCAAAGCCAGCGAGTAGTAAGTGCCCACCTTGTAGGTCTGTCGCCCATAGTGGGCGGCACGGTCGGGCCGTCCCGCACCGATTTCATTGCCCGTCAGCACACTGGCTGCCGTGGTCAAACCCCACATGGGCATGAAACTGAAGGACAGCAGTTGGATCGTGATCTGGCTGGCCGCCAGTTGCACCGCACTGATGGTCCCGATGAAAATCGTGAACATCAGGAAGCCACCCATGTCGATGAAGCCTTCGAAGGCGGCCGGCAAGCCGACCCGAACCATGCGGCTGATGGCATGAAATTGGGGGCGGCGCGGCTTGTGGATGTTGTACTTCTCGCGCAGGCGCGGCTCCAGTGCCCACACAATCAAGGCCAGGGCGTTGATCACCGTGCCGACACTTGTGCCGATGGCCGCGCCCTTGACGCCCATCGCCGGCACCGCCAGCCAGGTCTGGCCAAAGGCCTCGAATCCGCTCCAGCCATAAATCAGCCACACATCCAGCAGGATGTTCACCGCGTTGCCGATGATGCCGGCGTACATGGGCACGCGCACGTCGCGGCGGCCCTGGAAGAAACCCATCAGGGCAAAAATGAGCTGGGTGAAAACCGCGCTCATGCTGCGCCATCTGATATAGACGTAGGTCAGTTCCTGCACTTCGACCGGGTTGTGGGTCCAGGGCAGCACGAGATAGCTGTAGTAGCCCAGCACCTGCAGAACCAAACCCGCGATGATGGCGATGTACACACCCTGCCAGGCGTAGTGCGCCACATTCTGGTGGTCTTGGCGTCCGTGGCTCTGGCTGACAAAAGTGCCGGTGATGCGGCTCAGGTTGTTGAACAGCGAGTAGGTGGCCCAGGTGAGCATGCCGCCCAGTCCGACGGCGGCCAGCGAGACGCTGTTGACCCGGCCGATGAGCGCGGTGTCAACGGTCCACATCAGGGTCTGCGACAACATGGTCAGGATGGTGGGTGTGGCCAGGGCCATGATCTCGCCGTAGTCGCGCACGACAAAGAGCCGCAGTTTGCGGCGAAGGGCGGTGTCTCCGGTGGGGCCGGTTTTTTGCTGCTCGGTGGTCATGGTCCGGTCCGGGAATCTCGGCGAGATACCGTGTTGCGCGCGTGACTTGTAATGGCTGTTCCTTTATCTTTCACAAAATCATGGCAACCAGGGGCCATCAGGTCCAGCTAAAGATCCGAAATTCGATTCCGTCGGGAGGCGACGTCCTGAATTCCGCCACGAATTCCAATCAGCCCCGCATCCTGCCGCGTGCCTACGCACCGTTGACCGGAAGTGTTGCCGTGCCCGGTGACAAATCCGTTTCGCACCGCGTGGCCTTGCTGGGTTTGCTGGCCGACGCGCCCTGTGAAGCAACCGGGTGGCTGGTCAGCGAAGACACTTTGGCCAGCCTCAAGGCCGTTGAAGCTTTGGGGGCCAGGGTCGAGCGCGAGGACGACCGCGTCACGGTTACGCCACCGAAAGTGCGCCCCACCGCCGACGTGACCATCGACTGCGGCAATAGTGGGACCACTTGCCGCCTGCTTTGTGGCCTGCTGGCAGGATGGCTTCCGGTCGGTGTCAGCGCCACCCTCAGCGGCGACGCCTCTCTGAGCACCCGCCCCATGAACCGCGTGGTCGATCCATTGCGCAGCGTGGGGGCGGACATCACCTTCCTCGGAAATCCCGGCTGCTTGCCACTGCGCGTGACCGGCGCGGCCTTGCGCGGGGGCCACCACGACTTGCCCGTGCCTTCGGCCCAGGTGAAATCGGCACTGTTGTTGGCGGGGCTGTACGCCGAAGGCGCGACCACCATATCGGGGGGTGGCAACAGCCGCGACCACACCGAATTGCTGCTGCAGACGATGGGCGTGTCGTGTGCCCCTGGCGACTCCGGCGCAGAGTTGGCAATTGTCGCAGGCCAATCTCTCAAGGCTTTCACCATCGAGGTGCCCGGCGATCCTTCGACCGCCGCGTTCTTTCACGTGGCGGCCGCCCTGGTACCGGGATCAAATCTCCTGACCACGGGCCTGAGCCTGAACCCGACCCGCATTGGCGCCCTGGACGTCTTGCGCCGGGCTGGCGTTCAAGTTGAAATCGAAAACCCCCACGGCCCGCCCGGCGGGGAACCCCTGGGTGATGTGCGAATCTTGCAAGCACCTCTGCAACCGTTCACCATCACCGAACCGGACGTGCCCGCCCTTGTCGACGAGATCCCCATCCTGGCCGTGTTGGCCACCGCGGCAACTGGCGAGTCGCTCATCACGGGCGCAGCCGAGTTGAGAGTGAAGGAGTCGGACCGTCTGGCGATCATGGCGGCCAACCTGGGCCAACTCGGTGCTGCCGTCGCCGAACTGCCCGATGGTTTGCAAATCACAGGCCCGACAACCTTGCGCGGGGGATCAAAGGACCTACCATTGATGCTGCCCACTGCGGGCGACCATCGCATGGCCATGGCCATGGCCGTCGCCGCGTTGGTCAGTGAAGGTGAAATCACTCTTGATGATTTTTCCTGTGTGGCGGTATCCTTTCCCCACTTCTTTGCGACGTTTGCTACAATTCTCGGCGATGGCATTTCGGACCGTCCGTTCTAACGTGGAGGGATCTTCTTCGGAAGTCTCCTGTCAGGACCACTGCAGAGGGCGGGCGGCCTGAAGCGCCATCGGTCGAGAACAGATTGAAAATTCCCGAACCGCAACCGAATGGACAGGATCATGAGCCAGGCTGCACAGCCCACCCCCGAGTTTGCTTCCTTTGTCGAAGAAATGAAATGGCGCGGCTTCTTCGAGCAGTGCACTGACGAAGAGAGCCTGACCCAGCTGATGGCCGACGAAACAGTCACCGCCTACATCGGATTTGACCCGACGGCCGACAGCCTGCACGTGGGCAGCCTGGTGCCGATCATGGGTCTGGTGCACCTGCAAGCCTATGGCCACAAACCCATCGCCATTGTCGGTGGCGCAACCGCCATGGTGGGCGACCCGAGCGGAAAAACGGAACTGCGCAAGATGGCCACCCTGGAAACCATCGAGGAAAATCTGGCCGGCGTGAAGGCCCAACTCAGCCATTTTATCCGGTTTGGCGAAGGCCCCAGCGACGGACTGATGCTCAACAACGCCGACTGGTTGCGCCAGTGGGGCTACATCGATTTCCTGCGCGACGTGGGCCGTCACTTCAGCGTCAACCAGATGCTGACCCGCGACTCGGTCAAGAGCCGCATGGAAACGGGCCTCAGCTTCATCGAGTTCAACTACATGATCCTGCAGGCCTACGATTTCATGGTCCTCAACCGCGACTACGGCTGCCGCCTGCAGATGGGGGGCAACGACCAGTGGGGCAACATCTGTTCGGGCATTGATCTGAGCCGGCGCGTGAACCGCAACGAGGTGTACGGGTTGACTTACCCGCTGATCATGACCGCCAGCGGGGAGAAAATGGGCAAGACCGCCGCCGGCGCCGTGTGGTTGGATGCCAAGCGCACTTCGCC
>DAOVTU010000187.1 GCA_030632925.1 Candidatus Krumholzibacteriia bacterium
GGATGGGCCAGCACATGCTTCTCCGCAAACTCACGTACTTGTTGTTGGCCGTGGGACAATGCCGTGAACGTGACGACCGCCAACAAGGCTTCCGGATCAGATGGGGCCCGGCCCGCGGCATCGGTCGCCAGATTCAAGGCCGCAGCCAGGTCGTTGCCGTGGGCCGCCAGGCGACAATGGCCCAGCAAGGCCCGCACCTGACTGTGGTTGCCGCCGGTGCGTGGGTCGGCCAGGCAGGCGCCAAAGGCATCGGCTGCTTCCTGGTGTCGGTCCAAACTTTCGAGCAGCAATCCGCGCCGCAAATGCCAGGCCGCGGCGGTGTGCGCTCGTTCCTGCCACGTGTCCAGCCAGGCCAACTCGTCGGTGGCATCCCGGTTCAACCCCTGGCTGATCAAGGCCGCCAACTCGCCACTCCAGGGATTGTGTTGCAGCACCTTCATCTGATCGGCGCTCAATTCGCCGGTCAACAACGGCTCCACTTCAGCCGCCACTTCGGCCCACAGTTTTTGATCCTCCCAAAACCGCGCCGACTCCAGCAGCTTGAACCAGCAATAAAAATCATGGGGGGCGTCGGCCAAAACACGGCGCAAGAGATTCTGGTCCCGCTGCTGCTTGTCCCGGTCCGCCGCCACTTCGCGCACATAGCCCAGATGATGCACCACACCGCTGAGGTGCCTCAGTTGCAACTTTTTGCGGACCAAAAACCCTTCCACATCTTCAAGCACATCTTCGTGGATGCGGTGGCGGAACCGGATGGCCGGATCGCGCCTGAACAGCCGCAGCAAATTCGCATCACGGTGGTTTCCGCCCGGCAATTCGTTGCGCATCACCACGGTGGCTGCGCCGGCGCCGGTGTCCGTCAGCAACTTCCGGATCTGAACCATCAATCCGGCGTCAACCCGCTCGTCGGCATCCAGAAACAGCACCCAGCGACCCGTTGCCGCGGCCAGGGAAACATTGCGAGCCGCCGCAAAATCATCCGTCCAAACATGGGGGACAACCGTGGCTCCGGCCTGCTCCAGGAGAGCGACCGTGCCGTCGGATGAGCCGGTATCGGCCACCACGAGTTCATCCCACAGCCCCTTGACGCTGGCCAACAGCCCAGGCAGCATTTCGGCTTCGTTTTTGACGATCATGCACAGGCTCAAAAGCGGTTGCGCCAAGGTTTTCTCCTGTCTGGACGCTGTCTGGCCCTCATCTGCGGGCAAATTTGTGACCACCAACCCCATTATGGGATCAGCGGCACGGATTGTGCAACCCAAGGCTGACCGGATGCCTGTCTGTCCCTCGACCGGACATCAACACTGGACATCAACACTGGAAATCAACGATTGGGCTGGCGACCTGCGCCGCGCCTGAAATCCGGCACCGAATAAGCATCTTCAATCTGTCTGGAGGCAGGTTTGACTACCGAGACCAAACACAGCGATGGGCCCCTCGACGCCCGCACCGTCATCGGTTTTTACCATGTGGATTTGCAGTACAAGGACCAGAAGGCCCTGAGCAATGTCCACTTCAGCATCGACAACGGTGAATTCCTGTGCCTGACCGGACCCAGTGGCGCTGGCAAGAGCAGCATCCTGCGCCTGATTGCCATGGACGCCTTCCCCACCAAGGGTGAAGTCATGGTGCGCGGCATGATGTCCAGCAAGATGAACCGCCGCAACATACCCAAACTGCGCCGCGAAATCGGTTTCGTTTTTCAGGACTTCCGCCTGCTTAGTGACCGCTCCATCGAAGACAACATCGCATTCGCGCAACTCGTTGTGGGCGTTCCACGTGTGCAGATCATCAAGAACGTCATGCGGGTGCTCACTCAGGTCGGATTGTACTCCAAGCGGCACCGCAAACCCCACGAATTGAGTGGTGGCGAGCAGCAACGCGTGGCCATCGCCCGGGCCATGGTCAACAGCCCCAAAATCCTGCTGGCCGACGAACCCACCGGCAACCTCGATCCGGTCACAGCCCAGGAAATCATCGACCTGCTGTTCCGCATCAACGACGCCGGCACCTGTGTCGTCTTCAGCACCCACGATCACCAGATCGTCAAAACCTTCGGCCAGCGCGTCATCGTGGTCAACAACGGACGCATCGAATCGGACGTGAAACGGCGCGGTCCCGTCGACCGCAGCGCCAATCTGGCGGACAACATGTACGGCGGCACCAAGTCCCAGAATACTGCCAATTCATCGGTGGCCTACGTGCGCCGACAGGAGACCACCCATGCTTAATCGCGCCCAGACCGCCTATTTATTTCGGGAAAGCTTCGCCGGTTTCCACCGGCGCAAATTGACCACGGGTGTCACGATCCTGATCATGGCTTCGGCCCTGTTGGTATTGGCGATCCTTACCCTGATCACTTTCAACATGGGCTACATGCTCGAAAAGGCCCGTCAGGGTATCGATATGCGGGTTTTCCTCAAAACCGAGCTCAGTGACGAGCGCATTGCCGAGCTGCAGCCGCGGCTGATCGTTATTCCCGGCGTCAAGGACGTGACCTGGATCTCGCCTGAGTCTGCCTTGGCCGAATTCAGGGCCAATCTGGGCGAAGACGCGGGCATCCTGGACATGTTGGACGAAAACCCCCTGCCGGCCTCTTATCACCTGACGCTGACCGCCGGTGCGCGGGATCTGAAGTCGGTGCGTGCCTTGCGCGACGAGATCGCCGCCTGGGACGAGGTCTCCGAAATCCTTTTCAACCAGAGCTGGATCAATGCCCTGGAGCAGTGGACTTTCCGCTTCCAGATGGCCAGCCTCATCGCCGGCCTGATCGTTTTTATCGCTGCGGTTTTCGTGATCTCCAACACCGTGAAACTGACCATGGCGTCCAGCGCACGGGTGATCCAGATCCAGAAACTGGTGGGCGCCACGAATTCGTTTATCCGGACGCCGTATTTGGCCGAGGGCATGATCCAGGGCTTCCTGGCCGGAGCGGTGGCCATGGGGCTGCTGGCGGCTACCGGTTGGCTCTTCGGTGATCGTCTCGGTGGCATCATCTTCTTTTCGCCAGCCCAGATCGCGGGCTTCATTCTCTTCTGCGTCACCTTGGGCCTGGTCGGCAGTTGGTCCGCCATGCGCAAGTACCTGACCATGCAAAGCGAGATTTGATGCGGACTTCTACGACCATCGGCGCGGCCGTATTGCTGCTGGGACTGTTGCTGGCTTCGGGCCCCATCGGTGCCCAGGAGCCGAGCCCGTTGCAGGACAGCATCCGCGAAAATACGACCAAGCTGTCGAGCCTGCGCGCGCGCATTCAGAAAAAGCAGGAGCGCATGGCCAGCCTGGACAACCAGGCCAGCGAAGTGCGCCGCAGCCACGACGTGATCCAGAAGGAAATCGCCGAGTCGCAGCAACTGATGAGCGACATGGTCCAGAGTGAAGCTATCCTGACGACCCAGAGCGAACAGCTGGCCCTTGATGTGGCCAAGCATCAGGCCAGTTATGAAGACCAGAAAAAGGAACTGGCCCGCAGTCTGCGCAACATGTACCTGCGCGGCGAGCGTGGCGAGCTGGAAATGGTGATGACGGCCGGCAATTTTTCCGACCTGATGACCCGCATGAAAGTCAGCCGCATGATGGCCCGCCTGGAAGCCGGCATGGTCGAAAATACGCGCACCGATGGCATGCGGGTGCAACAGGAGCAGCGCTTGTTGGATGCGACTCTGGCCGAGATCTGGCAGGCCCGCGAAGAAAAACGTTTTGAAAACGATCGCATGGAATTGTTGATGGCCGAGCAGGTCGCCTCGTTGCGCGAATTGGAAAACGAGAAAAAGGGCCTCAAGAACCAGATGCTCGACCTGAGTCTCAATGAGCAGAAGCTGAATTACATTCTGGAGGACCTCGAGCAGCAGCGCACCGAAGACAGCGCCATCGAGCAACCGGTGACCGCTACTTCACTGGCGGCCATGGCCGGGCAATTGGAATGGCCCGTGCACGGTGAATTGATCCGGGGCTTTGGCCGTTCGGTGCATCCGCGCTTCAAGACCGTGACGCTGAACAACGGTTTCAACATTGCTGCTGGAACTGGCGCCCCGGTGGCTTCGGTGGCCGATGGATCGGTAGAGTTTTCTGACCATTTGCCCGGTTTCGGACAATGCGTTATCCTTGACCACGGCGCCGGGTATTACACGCTATACGCCCATTTGGACCGCGTTTTCGTGGACAAGGGCGAGCAGATCGCCCGGGGGCAGGTGGTGGCCGAAGTTGGGCGCCCGTCCGGGGGAGAAGAACCCCAGCTGTATTTCGAAGTCCGGCAGGGGCGCACGCCTCTGGATCCGGGAGACTGGTTAAAACCCCGGTAGGCCCACTTTGTCAGTGGCTGCCGGCGCAAACGGGAGCCAAAATTGGGCAGATCCTCATTCCGCGGCCGCCAGGACGTGGTGGAAAAACTCATGAACATCGCCCAGGCCGGCAAGCTCGGTCAGCCCTTCCTTTTGGTGGGCCCCGAGGGCTCGGGCAAGGAAAACACCGCCCTGGAATTTGCACGTCTGGTCAATTGTGCCGAGCCGACCACCTGCGGCCCTGGCAACCTGTGCGAAAGCTGCGTCAAGACCCTCAGCTTTCAGCATCCGGACATCCGCTGGATCGGTCCGGCCCCCGCCAGCATCGGCGAAAAAGAGATCCTGGATATATTCAAGCACAAGATCGAAAACCCCTTCTACCAGCACCCGGGCGCGGCCACCAGTTTCGTGAGCATCGGCGATCCGGAACATCCGGGCCAGATGACCCTGCGCTCGCTGATTCATTTTCTGCGCAAGCGCGCCTTTCAGGGCAAGTACAAAGTCGCCATCGTGGCCGATAGTCAGCGCATGAACCAGTCGGCGGCCAACGCCTTTCTCAAGACGCTGGAAGAGCCGCCTGAGAACACCGTCATTTTCATGCTGACGACGGGCACCACGGGTATGCTGCCGACGATTTTGTCGCGCTGCCAAAAAATGCGTTTTGATCCCTGGCCCGAAGACGAACTGACGGGCCTGCTGCAGGACATCGGGCACGTGAGTCGCGATGTGGCTGCCAGTGCCGCCCGCACCGCCGACGGCAACGCCCGCCGTGGCCTGTCCCTGCTGGAACCCACCGCCCAGGTGATGATCGCCTGGGCCGTGCAACTGTTTGACTGGATCCACCGGCGCGACCGCTTCATGGTATCCATCAGTGCCGACGAATTGCACCGCGGGCTGGTCAGCCACGCCTGTCTGACGGGTGACCAGACGCAGAAGTCGATGGAGGCCAAGGAGTCGGCCCATCGCCGGGACCGCGCTATCCAGCTATGCGAATTGTTGAATCTGCTGTACCGTGATGCCATCAACTGCCGGGAAGCCGGAGACGAGCACCGTCCCCGCCTGCCGGGCGCAGCCCAACTGGTGGCCGGCGCGTGTGCCGGACGCCATACCGATACCCTGCTGGAGGACATGGCCACCATCGAGGCTTCCCGCCGGGAGATAGACCGCAATCTGAACATCGGCCTGGCGATGGCCGTGTTGTTCGAAGGATTGATAGATCATGCAGAAGGAGACCAGTCCGACCGGGACCAAGCCTCCGTCGGCGCCTGAACTGGTACTCGTCCAGTTCAAGGGACACCGCAAGGGCTACTACCACAACCGCCTGAAGGTTGGCGTGCAGGTCGGGCAGTATTGCCTGGTCGAAGCCGACCGTGGCCGCGACATGGGCCAGGTCAAGTACATCGGCCCGGGCCAGCAGGAGTGGTGGCATCAGGCCGAGCACCAGGGCGTGCTGCAGAAAGCAAATATCCACGACCTGGAAAAGCTGCACAACAACCGCGGCGACGAGTGGGAATTCTGGGACATCTGCCGCGAAAAAATTCAGTACCGCCGCCTGGAAATGAATCTGGTCTCGGTCGAGCGGCAGTTTGACCACAAGAAAATCACCTTCTATTTCACGGCTGAAAAACGAGTCGATTTTCGCGAACTGGTGCGTGATCTGGCGGCGGTGTTTCGCACCCGCATCGAGCTGCGCCAAATCGGCGTGCGCGACGAAGCCCGGCTCAAGGGCGGATTGGGCATTTGTGGCCGGGAGTATTGCTGCTCGGGGTTCTTGCAGGAGTTCGTCCCGGTGACCCTGAAGATGGCCAAGGTGCAGCAACTGCCTCTGAATCCGGCCAAGCTGTCGGGGCCATGTGGGCGGTTGCGCTGTTGCCTGACTTACGAGAATGAATCCTACAAGGAATCCCGCCGAACCCTGCCCAAGGTGGGTTGCGATGTGACCACACCCGACGGCCGCTGCACGGTGCGCAAGCTGGACCTGTTGACCGAATCGGTGATGGTCAGCATGGCTGGTCGGGAGGGCCTGACGGAATGGCCGGTGGGCAGTGTGCAGTGGGGCAAGGGCGAGGATCTGCCGGAGCCCAAGGCGGAACCGCGCGGCAACGGCGGCTGTGGGAATTGTCA
>DAOVTU010000067.1 GCA_030632925.1 Candidatus Krumholzibacteriia bacterium
CCGGCACCATTTTCAGGCACCGGGCCTCTATCAGGGGCTAACCCCAAACCTGCTCGTAATCTAGCGCACCAGATTGACCAATTCCTGCATCACCTGGTCAGCTGTGGTGATCACTCGGCTATTGGCCTGGAAGGCGCGTTGAGCCACCACCAGGTTCGTAAATTCTTTAGCCAGGTCGACATTGCTGGTCTCCAGAGCGCCCGGCACCAGGGAGATGCCGTTGCCTTCGCCGGCGAACATCTCGATCGCCTGCCCGGAGTTGCCGCTGCGTCGGTAGGTGTTGTTGGCGTCACGGGTCAGGCCGTCCGCGTTGGAGAACGAGGCCATGCCGATCCGTGCAATCGCCTGGGCGGTGTCATTGCTGAAGATGCCCGTGATCGTGCCCGACTGGTCAATGTTGAAGTCCACCAGGGAACCGGTGCCATACCCATCGGCGATGGATTTGAGATTTCCCGTGCCTTCGAACTGGGTCAGTCCGGTCAGGGCGCCGATCTCGCCGAAGTCTACGATCAGGTCCAGGTTGGCCGCACCCTCGGTGCCGGTGGGCTGCGGCTGGATGCTCAGGCTGCTGGAACCGTCATCGAAAGTGAAAGCGCTTACGGTACCGGTATCGCTGAACCGCATGCGGCCGCTGCCACCCGAGAGAATGGTTTCGCTACCCTCGGTGTTGGCTTGCCAGATCCACTCGTTCTGTCCGGGCACCTTTTCGAAGCTGAAGCTGACCGTGTGCTCGTCGCCGAGACTGTCGAAGACCGACGTGGCCATCGAGAAGGTCTTCTTGTCGGAAGCCTGTTGGGTCTGCGCAAAATCGAAGGCGGTCTCCAGGGCGGAGTTGATCACGCCGGTTTCGGAGATCGAGATGTCGCCGATCGCGGTGGCCGTGCCGACTTCTCCGCGCACGACTATCTGGCCCGACTCGTTGATTTCCACAGGCTGGGAATCAACGTTCAGGCTGTATTGTATTTCCATGGCCAGTTCGCCCAGGGTCGTGGTCGCATCGACGACCATCGGAGTCACGGTAGTTTGCGTACCACCGATAGAACCGCTCACATCCAGGCTCGTTGCGCCGGTATCCAGACCGAGGCTGACTCCACTGGCGTCAAACATTTCACTCAAAAGGTCATCCGACTGTGCATAGGCCCGCAATTGGCTCGAACTGCCACCGGTGCCGGGCACCATGGACGAAGGGAAGCCAAGATTGGTGTTGAACTGCGTCTTGCCGACCACCGTCAACGAGAAACCGTCGATGGTTCCACTGGTGGGCAGCGCCAGAATCGAACCGTCAGCAGCAACGGACAAATTCATCGCTACACCGGCGTTGCTCAGTGAAGTTTGCACCTCGGCCAGCATCGTATCCAGATCCATGCCCTCGGTTACGGTAATCGAAAGGGCATTGATTTCGGCGCCTGCCTGACGGCCGTTGATGTTGATGGTATCTCCGACGGACAAGCCCAGGCCACCCAGGGTTTCGCCGCTCATATCAGTCAAAAGGTCGCCGCCTTCAGCCGCCACCAGGAAAGCCGGACTTTCCATGACGGTGCCCTTGGCGTCGCTGTCACTGTCAAGGTTACCCATCAACGAAATCTGGGTCGAAGGCGCAGCGGGAACCACCAGGCCCGGATCAATAAAGATGTCGGTCATGGGACCGGTGCCGATAACGCCTGAGGAGTCGGCCATGACGCCCTGCACACGCAGTCCGGTCGAGGGGTTCACCAGGACGTTTTCGCTGTCCAGGCCGAAGATGCCCGCGCGGGTATAGACCCGGCTCTGGCCATCACTGAGCACGAAGAATCCGGGGCCCTGAATGGCCAGATCGGTGTTCTTGCCCGTGGTCTGGAAGTTGCCCTGGGCAAAGTTGGTATCGATGCTGCCAACGGAGGTTCCCAGCCCGATCTGCTGGGGGTTGGAGCCGCCCAGTCCCCCGGCCACCGGTCGGCTGGCCGACTTGATGGTCTGGGTCAACATCTCGTTGAAGGTCACGCGCCCCGACTTGAACCCGGTGGTATTGCTATTGGCAATGTTGTTGCCGATAACGTCCAGGTTGGTCAGGTTGGCCGCGAGGCCCGAAACGCCGGAATAAAGGGACTTGAACATGGGATCCTCCTGCTTCTAAGTGTCCGCTGGCACAGGGCCGGCGGGTTGACTAGCTAACTTTGTAAATTTCAGAGACGTAGTATTCAAATTCGCCGACCATCACGATGGCCTGGTTGTTGTCGTAGCGCAGTCCGTCCACCGGACCGGTCATCAGGGTCGTGACGGGGAATTCATCCCCACCGGCATTTTCAGCCGTGATGCTGACGCTGTAGTTGCCATCGGGCGCCATTTCGCCATCGTCCAGCAATCCGTCCCAGTTGAACTGGTTCAGGCCGGTGCGGATGTTGACCTCCTGGGTCGCCACCACGGTGCCGTTGCTGTCGGTGATTTCGACGGTGCCGCGGCCGGGAATTTCCGAAACGAACATGTTCTGGGAAACTTCGCCGTCGGTGATCGAAGCAGTTTTCCCTTCGACGGTCACGTTCTTGCCGACCAGGCTGAGCATGGACGTATTGTTGATGGCCTGACCCAGCACGAGGCTCTCTTCGAGCAACGTATTGGTCTTCTCAGATTCTTCCAGCATGGTGAACTGGGTGATCTGAGAGGTGAATTCCTGGTTGTCCATGGGGCTCATGGGATCCTGGTTCTGGATCTGGGCGACCAGCAGGGCCATAAAATCCATCTTGTTGATCTCGGAATAGTCGCGCTCCGGAGCACCGGCCACGGGTCCATATCCGTCAGTGATTCCTGCGATAGACATGATCTATCCTTCCTCGTTGGCCAGTTGCCAACTCATGGCGCTTTCCCAGGCTTCCTGGGCGCGTGCACTTTGTTGATCCGTTTGACCGTGATGGCCCTGTCCGTTGCCGCCGCCCTGTTTGGCGTTTTCGCGACGATCATCATTTTTCTGATCCTTGTTCTGTTCCTGTTTATTGTCCTGGCGCGTATCGGCGCCGTCCTTGATCTCGACCCGGACGTCCACCTGGCTGAACCTTGCGGAGCGTTCCACGAGGCGATCGGTGAGATCCTTCATGTTGTCGCGCAGGGCTGCCTCGGCTTCAGGGGTGTTGGCGGACATGGCCACCGTAAGGCGGTCATCGCGGGCCTCGAAATTCAACTCGATCTGGCCCAGGCTTTCGGGATTCAGCTTGATCGTAATTTTCTGCGAGCCGGTGATATCGCTGAGGTTGGCACTCAGGTGACGCACCACCTGTTGTTTGACACTCTTCGATACCGTCGGGTCAGCAGCCAGATGGGTCGCCGGTGCCTGCACTGTTGTTTGGGCGGGACGGGCCAGGGCGCTCGGGTCGAGATTGACGGCGGCCGGCGCATCGGTCTGCGGGGCGTCAGAAACAACTTCATGGGGCACGTTCACCGCTTGCTCGAGAGGCTTGACCATCTCGGCTTCGAGGCTCAAAGGTGCAGGCTCGGATTCAGCTTGCGGCAAAGCGGATTCTTTGGAATCAGTCTCAGCGTTCGTGCCGGCGTCGGCACTGGTGTCTACCGTGGGGACCGGCAGTTCCGCCGCTTCAGGCAATGCGGTCTGGCTTGCACTTTCCGTAGAATTCCGGGACGCATTTTTAAGGGTATCGGTCATCATCTGCGATTCGCTGACGACGGGTACCTGGGAATAGGTTTCGCGGCCCTTGGCGACAGTTTCCAACTCGGTCGCCGACAGCACCGTGGCGGCCTCGGCGACGGATTTTACAGCCGATTCGATGGTGGCTGCAGTCTCAGTGACCAGTGCTTCGGCCACCGGAGCACCTGCTGCCGGCGTGCCTGTGACCACAGGTGCTGCCTTGGCAGGTACCTGGGCCAGCAGTTGTTCAGCCGGCGTGGCAATATTCGCAGCTTCAGGCTGCGCTGTTGTCGGTGAGTTTTGCATATGGGCTGCTGCCTGGCCCTGAACCGCCAGCCCCTGGGCCAGTATGGCCGGCACGTCGCCGGCGACTGATGCAGAAGTCGTTTCCAACGGCACCTGCGGCCCCACAACAGCGGCTTTTTGAGCGTCTGCGGTCTCGGTCAACATGGCCATGACTTTTTCAAGGTCCAATGCACCACTCTCGGTGGCCATCTGCGCGGTATCAGCCTCCGCCTTGACCACCGCAGCCTCATCCTTGGCTACGACCTCTGCGGCCTTGGCCTCGGGCTTCGCCTGGCGGTCGGTTTTCTGTTCCAACAAACTCGGAAAACTCACTCCGGCTTCGTCGCCTTCCAGCTGCCGATCGTCTTTGCGTCCGCTGACGGCAGGCGCAGCTTCAGGAGCCCGCTTCACCTGACGTGGAGTCGATTCAAAAAGAGGCATATGCTGCATGCTGTTCATCAACCAATCCCTTTCAGACTCATGCGGGTACTCACCTGGGCGGCCAACCCGGGATCCATCTTGGCCAGGATCTTGGCAGCCTGGCGCTCTTTCATGCGCGTCATGATGTCCAAAATGATGTCCATTTCCAGGGCGCTGATGATGGGCGCGGCTTGGTTGGGCTTCATCGCTTCATACATCTTGGCCAGCTTGGTGGCCGAACGTTCCCGTTCCTCGATGTATTCTTCTTGTTTCTGTTCCAGTTTCTTGATGACGGCCAACAGGCTTTCGCGTCCCTGCTCCAGCACCTGTTCCTGCACGACCACTGATTGGCGCAGGGCCAGCAGCTCTTCCTTGTCCTGTTGGATGCGGTCCCGTTCGACGGCCATATCGTGAAAAACACGCTCAGCCGCGGCGTAGTCCTCTGCGGTCAACTCGGGGCTCGCCCCACCATTGGCCGCCCTGTTCAACTGACTGCTGACAACCACCACCCCACCAAAGATGAGGACGAAGGTGATGACCGATATGATGAGCACGCTTTTCATGGACATTCTCCTCAAGTCGCTGTCCGCAGGGTCGAATCTGCTGCGGATCACTCTCGCTCTCGCAACACCAGTGCCAGAGCGAACTTTTAGTTAAGCCTCATTGCGAACCTCGTAAGGTCCTCTGTTTTCTATCCTTGCAGCCGGTTGGAACAATTTTCCGGAGCCGGCCGATTTTCAGCCGGGGGAAACTTGTGCCGTTCAGGTGGCAACCTTTGACCGTCTCTGCCGGTCGGCACGAATCTGGCCAACTTCGTCCAGATCCTGATTTTCCCGTTTCAGCTGTTCGGCCTGCCAAGCCGCTTTTTGTTTCTCACGGAGCTTGGTCAAGACCTCCAGGTCCCGCCAGACGTCGTTCAAGTCCTTGCGCTGAAGGGCCAGTTCTTCGTGGGCGCTCTTCAACTCGTCGGAAAATTCTTCCCGCATTTTTTCCAGATGCGTGACCCACATGGTGCGGGCCATCATGCCTTGCACACTGACGACCGCGTCGTTGACGTCGGAAAATTCACTCAGGTGCCGGGCGATGTCTTCGTCCACTGCAGCGATGCGGGCCTGCAGGCCGGTCACCACGCGATTCGCTTCAGCCACCCGGCGGCCCTGTTCGTCCACCAGCTTCTGCCGATACCGCGCCACTTTTTCCAAACGGAACTTGAAAGCCATCTCAAGCCACTCCTGTCAGTTGGCGCAAGCGCCCGAGGGTCTCGGTCAATTCGGTGCCTTCGGTGATGCCCTGGGTCAGAAATTCGCGCACTTCGCCTTCACGGGCCAAGGCCTCGTCCAGGACAGGATCCGAACCAGCCACATATGCGCCGATGTTGACCAGATCCCGGTTGTCCTCGAGGGATTTCAGCCAACGCATCAGATTCGCACCGGCGGCGATGTCTTCCTGGCCCACAATGTCGTTGCGCAGGCGACTGACACTGCCGAGCACATCGACGGCCGGATAGTGGTGCTGACGTGCCAGATCACGGCTCAGCATGATGTGTCCATCCAGGATCGAACGCATGGCATCGCCGACCGGGTCGTGGATGTCGTCGCCCTCGATCAGGACGGTAAAAAATGCGGTCATGGAATTGATGTCGGACCAGCCGGCGCGTTCGCAAAGCTTGGGCAGGGCCGCAAACACACTGGGCGGATAACCCTTGGTTGTCGGAGGCTCACCCGCAGCCAGGCCGATTTCCCGCAGCGCCATGGCGTAGCGGGTGGCCGAGTCCATCAGAAAGAGAACTTCGCGGTTCGTATCGCGGAAATGTTCGGCAATGGTCATGGCGGTCTCGGCGCCTTTGGCGCGCATGACCGCACTTTCGTCGCTGGTGACGACGATGATCACGCTGCGGGCCAGGCCTTCAGGGCCCAGATCCCGTTCGATGAATTCACGCACTTCGCGGCCACGTTCACCGATCAGGGCCAGCACGTTGATTTCAACGCTGGCCTGCCGGGCCAACATCCCCAATAAAACGGATTTGCCCACGCCACTGCCGGCAAAAATCCCCAACCGCTGGCCGCGAGCCGTCGTGATCATGCCGTCGATGGAGCGCACGCCGGTGGACATGACTTGGTCCGAGCGCAAACGTGCCATGGCTGGTGGCGGCCGGTTACCCAGGCGCGCGCGGGCCAGTTTCGACAATGGAGGTCCGCCATCCAGCGGCCGTCCCAGTCCGTCCAATACGCGGCCGAGTAATTCATCTCCGACAGGAACTGTCAGTTGCGAGGCCTGCACCGTCACGCGACAACCTGGCGCCACGCCGTCGGCTGCCTGGTAAGGCATCACCAACAGGGTATCGTTGCGGAAGCCCACCACCTCGCAGAGCACGGCGGGATTGTGGCGTCCGGTCTCGATCCGGCACAGCGATCCCACGGGTGCGGACAAGCCGCTGACCTCGATGATCATGCCCACCAAATTGGTCACCTGGCCTACCGTCCGCACCGGGTCGGCGTGGCCGATGGTGGTGCCCAGATCACTCCACGCCAGGGACATCGTCGACCTCGGATTCGCTCTTGGGTGATTCTTCAGATTGTGATTCGGTGGCTGAGGCCTGTTCGAGTACCGTCGGATCAACGACAGCAGTATTGATGGATTCGGTGACGATTTCTTCGAGGGTATTGAGCTGGCGAGACAGCGTGGCATCCCACTCGCGGCCATCGCTCAGTATGACACAACCGCCGCTTTCGACCCTGCGGTCAGCCACGATGTGCGCAATATTCAAGTGTTCCTGCAAACTGGGCTGGCTTTCGAGCCAGGCGGCATCCGCAGGGCTGGTGCGGATAGTCAGAGGTGCCGAGTCGGCGATTTTGAACAGAGTCGTTTCCACCACTCGCGCCAGGGTTTCTGGATCTGCTGCAACGGCCTGTCGCACGATCTTTTCCGCCATCTGCACCGCCAGACGCGCTGACGCCGCTGCGGCATCGTGCAGTTCAGACGCCATGGCACCAGCAATGCGCTCGCACCAGGCACTCATCATCTGAGCTGTTTCGGCTTCGGTTTCCTGCAACTGCGTGGCAAAGGCAGCGGCCTGTTCGGCTTCACGCGCCTGGTATTCTTCGGCCAAATCGATTTCGACCAATTCGTAGACCTGAGCGCGTTCTTCCTGGGTCAGGGCATTCATCAGGGCTTTGGTATCGGCGAACCCGGCCTCGCGGCGAAATTCACGGGCGTTGGTGCTGGCAACGGAATCTGTTTCACCGACAACGGTGGATTGGAAATCGTCGGCGTTGGCCACCGGCGAGGCTTCCTCAGCCGTCGCAACATCAAAGGGCTCAGGAGACCATTTCAGCATCCTTGCCGCCCTTTCCGATAGTGATGGTGCCGGCTTCTTCGAGGCTGCGGATGACTTCAACCACACGCTGCTGGGCTTCTTCGACATCGCCCAGTCGGACCGGCCCCATGTATTCCATGTCTTCGGCGATGCCTTCGGCGGCGCGTTTGGACATGTTGCCGAAGATCTTGATCTGAATTTCTTCGGTGGCGCCCTTGAGGGCCATGGTCAGTTCCTTGCCGTCGATTTCCTTGAGGATTTCCTGGATGTTGGCGTCGTTCAGGACCACGATGTCCTCGAAGACGAACATGAGGTTGTTGACGTCGTTGGCCACTTCGTCATCGATCTCGCGCATCTCGTCGAGGATTTCCTGCCAGACTTCGCGATCGATTTCGTTGAGGATTTCGGCGACTTGTTTTTTGCCGCCGTACTGGGTGTCCTTGGCCTGCATCTCACCCTGCAACTGGCCCGCCAAGACTTCTTCAACGGCCCTCAGGGTATCAGAGTTGGGTGCTTCCAGGACGGCCATGCGGTGGGCGACATCGCCTTGCAATTCGGCCGGCAACAATTCCAGGATGGGCCCGCTGAAACGCGGGTCCATATGGGCAAGAACCACCGCAACAGTCTGCGGATGCTCATTCTTGATGTAGTTGGCGATGGTCAGCGGATCGACGTTCTTAAGGTGTTCAAAGCTCTTGATCTCACTGTAGCTCGTCACGCGGCTCAGCAATGACGTGGCCTTGCGGTTGCCGAAGCCCGCCTCGAGGATCTGTTTGGCGGTTTCCTCGCCACCGAAGGCGATGCCTGAAATTTGGCTGCTGACGGCAATAAAATCCGACAGCACACTTTTCTTTTCGCCATAGGTGACATGGCCCATGCCCGCGATGGTGTGGGTCAGATCTTCAATCATGTCGTCCGGCAGTTTGGCCATGACCTGGCCGGCTACGTCCGGTCCCAGAGCCATCAGAAAAACTGCGGCTTTACGAATTGCAGGCGCACCCATGTCAGTCCCCCACCGCTGTTTTGACGTTGCCGCCGAGATCGATTTCGCGGATCCAGGACTGGATTACTTCCGCCACGCGATCGGGATTGTCCGCGGCGTAGTCCTGGATGTCGCCAATGACCTGGTCGTCCATCTCGGGAATGCCGTCGAAGTGTTCGGGTTCTTCTTCGCTCGCAGCCGCACCAGCTTTGCCAGCGGCGACTGCGCTGGCGCCACCGGCGGTGCCGGCCAGCAACGAACCCAGATTCTTTTTCAGCGTCAGCATGATGACCGTGAAGGCGATCAGCAGCACGACTTTGCCGCCGTACTGGGTCAGTAGCCCGACCCAGTCTGGAGCGGCGCCATTGCCGGGCAATTCCTGCTGTTGGAATTGCATGTTGACCACTTCGATCTGGTCGCCGCGCACGGCATTGAGGCCGACGGCGGTTTGAACTATGCGGCGCAACTGGCCCAGTTGGTCTTCGCCGAGGGGCTGGTAGGTCGGAGCGCCCTCTTCGCTGGTTTCGTACGTGCCGTCGACAAACACAGCCACTGAAAGAGTCTTGATGCCCCCAGTGTGGCCCACGATGTGTTCGACGGTCCGATTGATTTCATAGTTGGTGGTGCTGTTCTCGTTGTTGCCACCGGTCGAAGGATTGGTTTCTTCGTTGCGGACTTCACTGCGCACCACGGTGGCAGCGGGATCGAAGATTTCCCGTTCCTTGTCAATTTTCTCGAAGTTCAGGGCCGCATTGACGCGCACGATTGACCGTCCGGCACCGAGCACACCATCGAGCATGCTGCTGGCTTTCTCGCCCAGATAGGATTCCACTTCCTTGCGCAACGCCAACTGGCTCTCGGTCCGGCCTGTTTCACCGTCCTTGATTTCAGAGGACATGACCTTTCCAAATTGATCGATGACGGTTACCTGCTGCGTCGACAGGTTCTCCACGCTTCCCGCCACCAGGCTCTGTATGCCG
>DAOVTU010000385.1 GCA_030632925.1 Candidatus Krumholzibacteriia bacterium
ACGATCTGTTCGAAATATTCCCGCCGGGCCTCGTCGTCGGGCAACGAGTGCAGCACTTCGTCCTCGAGGTCGGGCACGATCAGCAGGGTGTTGTAGCTGCGGCCGTCGCCGGCCAGGAAAGTGCGCTTGAAACCGGGCACCATGTCGAACAGCGACTCGACCAGGCGCGGGGCGATGGTCTGGCCCTTATTGTTCTTGTAGATGTCCTTGATGCGGTCGACGATTTCCAGGTGCTCGCCGTGGGTCTTGCGGAACAGGTCGCCAGTGGCCAGCCAGTAGTCGTCCGCTTCGTCCTTGTCCACCGCCAGGCATCCGGCCGGGGCTGCTTCGGGCAGGTAGCGGGCGATGTACACGCCCGATATCTGCAGTTCATTCTGCTCGCCGAAGCGCACCTTGACGCCGGGCAGGGGGATGCCCACCGAGTCTTCGACGTAGTCGCCGGGCGGGGTCATGGTCAGGCCACCGGTGCCTTCGGTCATGCCGAACCCGCTGCACAGGGCAACGCCATGGCGGTGGAAAAAACGGAAAACCCGCGGGTTGAGGTAGCCGGCCGCCGACAGGCCCCAGTAGAGGCGGTCGCCGACCAGATCGCGGAATATTTCTTCCAGCGAAACCTCGGATTCCGCCTCGCGGGCGATCTGCAGAGCGCGGTCGCTGATTTGGACCCAGCGCACCGGCACACTGATCAGGGCGGTGGGGCGCACTTCCCGGAACTGGCTCAGCAGGGTGTCGACCGAGGGGTTGCCCGCAAAAACGTAAGTGCCGCCCCAGAATATCGTGCCCAGCATTTCCAGGTAACGCCCGAAGGTGTGGAACAGGGGCAGGTAGCAGAGCAGGATTTCCTGGCGGCCCACCTCAGGCAGAGCCGCCGCCCGGGCGAAGCGTTTGCTGACGAGGTTGAACTGGCTGAACATGACACCCTTGGGCCGTCCGGTGCTGCCGGAGGTGAACATCACCGTGGCCGGTTCCTGCATCGTGCGGGGCGGCCGAGCAGCCAGGATGTTTTCGATCTCCTGCACATCCAACTCGGCCCGTTTCTCATCCAGGCGGTCAATGCCCGGTCGGCCCACGCGGTCACAGGCGTTCAAGGTGTAGATCTGGAAATTGTGGTCCGTATTTTCGCGAATCTCCAGCAGCTGGGTCAGGCGATCGGGTGTGTCGCAAATCGCCACCGTGATGCGCAGGCGGTTGAAAATCCATGCCAGGTCACCGGTGCTGAAATGGACATTCAGCGGCGTGACAAAAATGTCGTGGGTGAGGCAGGCCAGATCGCAACAGGCCGAAGCGATGCTGTTGCCTGTCAGCAGGGCCACGCGCGGGCCGTCTTCGGTGCGGTCGGCGCCGGGTTCGAGCACCGGTTGCGGACCGTCGCGCCATAAAAGTGCAGCCACCGAACGCACGCGGCTCAAAATTCGCCCGTAGTCCCAACGGCCTCCGCCCGATTCGTTCAATTCCTGAAAAAGCACCTGCTCGGGATGGGCCGCGGTGCGCTGGGCGAGCAGATCACCAAGGGTGAATTCAATCCCCTGGATAATGGAAAAAGTCGTTTCGGCCCAGCGATTGCGCGCTTCGGCGTCGGGCAGGGCCGTCAGGAAATCCGGATGTCGGGTGTGCTCGAGATAGGAGGCCCACACGGGCTGTGGCACGGCCTCAAGGCCCGCGCTCGCCAGAAGTTTTTCCACCTCGCCGAGCAGTTGCAATGCCCCTTCGGCTGTGCCCTTGAGCGGGTCAAAAGACAGGGGCGTCGTCCAGGGTTTGAGAAGGGTTTGCAGTTGTTCTGCCGGGGCGCCCATCAGGCTTCCGGATCGGCAGCGGACGTTTCTGCATCAGGGTTGATCACCAGACGGTAACCCACCCCGTGGGCCGTCAGGATGTGCCTTGGTCGGCGCGGGTCCGTCTCGATGAGCTTGCGCAACGAGAGAATGAAATTGTCCACCGTGCGGGTGGTGGGGTAGGCCCCAAAGCCCCAGACCCGGTCCAGGATCGTCTCGCGGCTCACCGGTTCGTTCTCGTGCTCACTGAGCAGGCGCAGGATCATGACCTCTTTCTCCTTGAGCACGACCGGCCCCTCGGGCGTCGTGGCCTGGTAGCCGCGCAGATTGATCTCGGCCTTGCCGATGCGCAGCGTCTGGGGCGTTTCGCGTCCCCGGAACCAATCCTGGCGCCGAAAAAGTGATTTGATCCGCGCCAGCAGTTCGTTCAAATCGAAAGGCTTGGCAATGTAGTCGTCGCCGCCCTCGTCCAGGCCCTTGATGCGGTCCTGGCCCGCTGAGCGTGCGGTCAAAAACAGGATGGGCACACGGTCGCCTTCTTCGCGCACCAGGCGGCAGAATTGGAAGCCGTCCATGCCGGGCAACATCACATCCAGCAGCACCAGTTCGATGCCACCGCGGCGCCAGATTTCCAGGGCCACTTCGGCGCTGGGGGCCAGCACGGGGTCATAGCCCTCGAGTTCCAAATTGATGCGCAGGCCATCGGCCAGATGGGCGTCGTCTTCGACCACCATGATTCGGCGCTTCATTGCTTAACCTTCCTCACCCGCTGCGGGCAGCGTCATGGTAAACGTGCTGCCCTGCCCTTCTTCACTCACCAGAGATACCTGGCCACCCAGGTTCTCGACGTTCTGCCGGACCAGATGCAGGCCGATGCCCGCTCCGCCACTGCGTCCCTCTCGGATACCGCTATAGAAACACTCAAACACCTTGTCCTGCAACCGTCGCGGAATGCCGGGGCCGTTGTCGCCCACGTGCACCCGGTGGTTGCGGCGTCCGGTCTGCACCTTGATCACGACCCGCACGGTCTCGGGGCTGTGCTTGACCGCATTGACGAGCAGGTTGCGCAAGGCCAGGGCAAAAGTCACCTGATTACCCAAAATGACCGCTCCGTCGTCGGCTTCCAAGACAAATTCGGCCCCGCGGTCTTCAGCGAAGCGAGTCAGGTCGTTGATCACCCGCCGGGCTTCAGCCGCCAGGTCCAGGCGCAGTTTGGGACCGTCGTCAAAAGTATCTCCCGCACTGAGGGCCAATACGTCGTTGACGAGATTGTCCAACCGGCCCATGTCCTCGAGCATGTTTGCCCGGATCCTGGTGCGGTCATTTTCGCTCAGGCCTTCGCGGCACATGGTCTCGGTGTACAGACGCAGGCTGGCCAGGGGCGTCTTGAACTCGTGGGTGGCGCCGGCCAGGAATAAAGTCCGGGTCTGTTTGTATTTGACCTCGGTGCGCCAGGAATAAATCAGGATCCCGGAACCTGCCACCAGCAACGACAGGAAAAACAACCCCTCAAAAAGAAACATGCGTTGCTTGGACCGCGCGCTGGCTTCGATGCTGGCGACCACCATGGGGTCGATCTGAACCTCCAGCCCGTGGGCGGTGCGCGTGAAAATCAAATGGGGGAAAGAGGGCTTCAGGAACTCCCGCGGGTTCTCCATCAGTCGTGGATCAGCCTGGATGAGGAACGTGGCGTGCAGGCGATCGGTGGCCATTTTCTGCATCTGCAGATCGGCCTGCACGCTGGTTTCGCCGGTCAGGAAATAGGTCCACCACACACCCATCATCACCAGCAGGGTGACGAGGGTTCCGTACAGTATTCCCATCCGAGCTCTCATGTGCACCTCTGAACAGTCATGGGTCGCTTATTGGTATTCCTTGCCCAGGATCACGCTGACAATGATGGCACCCACGGCCAGGGGCGCCAGGAATCGGATCAAAAAGAGCCAGCCCTTGAAACTTTTCATCAGGCCGTGGCCATCTTCCAATTCGCTGCGGGTCAGCTTGGGGCTCAACAGCCAGCCGGCAAAAATGGCGATCAGGAAGCCGCCCACCGGCAAAAACCAATTGCTGGCCAGATAGTCCATGGTGCCAAATACGCCGGCGGTGGACTCGCGCCCAATCAGGTTGATCGAAGTCAGTCCCGCATGGCCACCGAGGCTCAGGGCGTTGAGTACACCAAAGACGGTGATCACAGAACCCATCGTCAGGGTTGCCCGGCGGCGGGTCCAGCTCAGCTCGTCGATGGCGTAGCTGCTGACCACTTCCAGCAGGCTGATGGTGCTGGTCAGGGCGGCAAAGCCGATCAGCAGGTAGAACAGGGCATTGAGTATGCCGGCTCCGGGCAGCTTGACCAGTACCGTGGGGATGGTGGTGAACAGGATGGTGGCGCTTTTGGCTACCTCAATGCCCGAGGTGTTGATGATC
>DAOVTU010000193.1 GCA_030632925.1 Candidatus Krumholzibacteriia bacterium
ACCCTCAGTCAGGTCCTTGCCGTCGCCAGCCCCGTCGCTGCGCCCAGCCCGATCGTAGAAGTCGTAGAAGGAACTGTCCTCGCCATCAAATAGCTCTTCGTTGTCGGCGCGGTTGTCCCGATTCTCCTCATCAAATTCATCGGCGAATTCATCGACCCGCGACGTGTCGGCCACACCTTCGGTCAGCTCCACACCCAGGCGGTCAATGGCCGCGTTCTTTTTCTCATCCTGCACTTCGGGCACCTGCCCCACATCCACGCGACCTGAGAAGCTCACGCCATAAGTGAACGAGGTGCGCTTGAGCGCCAGGAGGTAGGGGTCGATGGTATTGCTGACCTTCAATTTCAGGTAGCGGCTTTGACCGGGTTTGACCGTCAGGCCACTGGAGATGTCGCCCCACTGGAAACCCGGTTCGGCTTTGGGGTTGTACGAGGTGCGCAGCGACCAGTCGATCACGCCATCGATTTTCTTTTCCGTCAGGGTCGAGTCGCTGTCGGCGCCGAGATATTTCAGGTCAAAACGGTTGTCAAAACTCAGGCTCACGCTGGTGCTGTGGGTCTGGTCACTGCCCAGCCCCGGCCGCAGGCTCCACGAAGTGTTGAACCGGGCCGTGTGCCGCAGGGCCTTCAGGCGACCCACTTCCAGGGGGAACAGCCCATAAAGCGTGGTTCCGATACCCGTGCTGAAGCTCAGGCTCGAGCGGGTTTCTTCGTTCGTATCGTTGAAGTCGGTATAATACCCGTCGTTGGTCATGGAGGTGTCGGCCGTCCAGAACTGGCCTTCATCGGTGGTCCGGGTCCAGTTGTGGGCCGCATTCGAAGACAGGCTCACATTAAAAATGCCCAGCCGCGGCGGGCGGTAGCTCAATGACCAGTTTCCATTGGCCGTCAGGTCGCCTTCCTCGTGATCTTCATAACCCCGGCCGTCGGACCGGAACGAATAACCCTGCGAGAAGTAGGTGCTGCGCAACACATTACCCAGGGCGGACCCTTTTTGCCCACCGCGCAACGACGGAGCGAGAGTCAACTGCTTGAAGCTCAGCGCCACCGACGGCAAGGTCATGCTGTAGATCAGATTGTCCGTGGCCGAATCCTCGTCCGTGGCGTTGACCCGCTCGTCCCGGTTGGCGTTGACGTTGGCGTTGCCAAAGGCCCAGGTGCGGCTCAGGTAGGCGCTCGACTTCAGCTGTCCACTGATGATGTCGCGGTTGTTGGACCCGTTCAGATCGTTGCTCGACAGGGTGGTCGACGCCATCTTCACATCGGCCCTGAATTTGTAGTCGTCCCACAGGATGGGCTGGTTGTGGTTCCAACGCAGCTGCCATTCGTCGACCGGGTCGTCGGCCAACCCGATCTTGCGCGAGTAGTCCACCCCACCATTGAACGAATAGCGCTTCACGTAACGGTTGCTCACCCGGTAGGCGAACTCCCGCCTCTCGTTATAGTCGCCCTCGATGAGGAAATCGATGTTGTCGTTGGTGGCCCAGTAGTACCCGAAGTCCCGGATGTAGCGGCCTTCGCGACTGGACCAACCGAAGTCGAAACTGGGGAACAGGATTCCCGACTGCCGGCCTTCCTTGAGGCTTTTGTAGTAGAACGGCAGGGCAAAAATCGGCACGTTGCCGATGCGCAGCACCACCGGTGCGGCAACCACCTTGTCCCCCGGGCGCATCTTCATGTTGCCCGTCCAGAAGTGGTAGTGGGATTCTTCGCGGTCACAACTGGTCATCTGGGCGCCGCATATTTTCATGGTCTGGTCGCCAAAGCGCCGGATGTTTTCGCCGACGTAATAATAATTATCGAAGGTCGTCACACCGTTTTTCACCGACGCACTCTTGGCCCCGAAGTTGTAGCCCATCATCTCGCCGGCGATGGTTTCGGAGTCGACCACCAGAGGTTCGCCCTCGGCATACAGTTCGCGGGTGTCGGTATCGAGCTTGATGTGCTCTGCGGTCAGATTCATGGTGCCGTAATCCAGGCTGCCGGTGCCTTCGATTTCCATGGTGCGATCTGCCATCTCGAAGGTCACTTGATGTCCGGCATATTTTACGTCTTGGGCGCTGGCCAGGAAATTCATGGCCGTCTCGCTGGTATCGAAGCCGGCGGCAGCCAGGGAATCCAGGGCCACCGTCAGCAGGGAATCGACGGCACTGCGCACCAGGGCCTCGGTCACGGGCACGCCCATAACTCCCGCCAGGGAATCGACCGTTGCGACCAGGGAATCCACCGCAGCGGTGCTGTCGGCATCGCCCCGGGCCAACATGTCGGCCAGACGGCGCGACTTGCCCAACATTTCCTGCATGGCCGTCACGCGGGCAAAGCGGTACTCCCCGGTGGCCTGTCCGTTGACCCGGACGCGGGCCACTTTGCCGTCCCGAAAATGGATCACGATAGTATCGCCGGTGGCGTCATTGGTGGCGACCTCGTCGGACAGCCCCAGCGGGGTGTAGCGACTGTGGGCATTGCCGACCACGACCGAGCGCCGGATCTCGCCCTCCTCCAGATCAACCGTGATCGAGTCGCCTTCCAGGATGTCCATGGTCGGCAGTCCCTGATAGACCGAAGCCAATGAATCAGGGCTCGAGTCTTCCATACGCGCGGCCCCGACAATGATCAGGCGGCGCAGCTCGCCACCGCCGTAGAAAAAGTCCATCCGTTCGCCGAACATGGTGCTCGCGGTGCCCATCGAAACGGTCGGCGCGCCGGTCAAGACCATGTGTTCCTGGCCATAGGCCACGGCGGTGTCGGCGGTGGCCAGGGTTTGTTCCTGCCGGATCAGCACCGAGTCGATCATCACGACGCGGTTTTCGCCGCGGTAGAAACGCATCAGGCCCGCTTCGCTGTGCAAGGCTCCGCCCGCCTGCTCCCGACTGGTCAGGACAGGTTTGCGGTCCACCTCGGCCACGTCGCCATCCTCGTGGAAGACCGCGTGCTCGCCTGTCACCAAATTCAACGCGCCCGGCTCCATGATGCTCACGTTGCCGAAAGCCTCGCCCTCGCCGGTTTCCCGGTCCTGGAAAATCGTATCGCCGCGCACCGAATAGTCGGGCGTGACCAGCAGGGCGTCGCCGATCAGGCGCAGGTAGCGCCCCTCGCCGCGGGATTGGCCCACATCGCCGGTGCCGATGACGTCGGCCTCGACCAGGCGCACATCACCGTAAAAATCACCCGTGCCGAAGTTGCGGTTGTACAGGCCGCGGTTGCAGGTGAGCACCGCTTCGTTGCGCGTCACCCGCACGTTGCCAATAAATTCGTACAGCTCGCGGTCGCGATAAAAGTAGGCGGTGTCGGCGCTGACGGTGGTGGTATCGCGATCAATAAAGACATTGCCATACATGCAGGACACGGGCTCGCCATCAATGAACCGGTCGACAAAACGGTCGGCATCAAGGCCTGTTTTTGGGCGGACCTTGCCGGCGCTCTCTACTATTTCCTGGGCCATTTCCAGGGCCATCCCCTGCCCCATCAACATGACAACCAGGGACACAACCACGGCCATGGCGGGCAACAATACCCGCCGTCCAAAACCGCCACGGCCGGATGTGGGCCGAGACGTCTGCACTCCGCTTGGAGCGCCGGACCGTTTGTATCGACGGCTTGCCATCAGCCGGAGGTCTCCTTTTCCTGCGCCAGGCTCGCCGCGCCCATGGAGGCGGCCAGGTTGCCCAACTGCGCCGGCACAACCGGCACATTCTTGGCTTCGGCGGCCAGCACCAGCTGCGGCACCACTTCACGGCAAGGACCGAGAATGAGTTCGCCCGCCCGTGCCACGCCACCGCCGATGATCACCTTGTCCGGATCCAGAACGTTGACCAGATTGCCAACCGCCTGGCCCAGGCGCCGTCCAACGGTCGCAAAAATTTCCGCCGCATCGGCATCACCGGAGTTGGCCAAAGTCGCCAAATCAGCGGTAGTCAGGGCTGCACCCCGTTCTTGCACCAGTTGCGCCACCGCCGCACCATCGTTGGCCCGCGCCGCGCGCAAAATCCCCACGCTGCCGGCGTATGCTTCCAGGCAACCCCGCCCGCCGCAAGTGCACTCGGGCCCTCCGGCGTCCAGTTGCATGTGGCCGATTTCCCCCGCACCGCGATGGGCACCAAGCAACAACTGGTTGCTGACGATCACGCCACCCCCTACGCCCGTGCCCAGGGCGATCATGATCAGGTTCTCGCAACCCCGCCCCGCCCCATGCCGAAATTCGCCATACAGGGCGCCGTTCACATCGTTGGCCAGAGCGCAGGGCAAGTCGCCAAAAACCGATTGCATGTGTTGACCAAGAGGAGAGTTTTCCCACCCGGGCAGGTTGGGCGAGCGGCCCAGATGGCCGGATTCCGGATTCACGATGCCCGCACAGGCCAAGCCCACCGCCGCCAGGCGCGGCAGATCATCACCGCCGGTCAACGGAACCACCGCTGCCCGCAGCCCCTGCAATGACGCGATGGGATCACCGGGCAGGGTCGGCACTTCACCCTCAAAGAGGGCGGCGCCCTGACCATCGGTCAGGGCGTATTTCATGGCCGTGCCACCAGTGTCGATGCCGAGGTAGAGATCCCGGTTCACGATTTGTCCTTTCAGCTCCATCAATTGGCCGTTTTTCCGTCAATCAGCCTGTATCTCCGTCAATCAAGCGCCGTAGCACCGGCTCAGCCTCACGCACGTCGCGTGTTTCGTCCAGATCCTTCACGCCTGTCCGGTGCAATATTTCAGCCACCGTAAAGCAACTGCCCGTCACCAGCACCAGATCATTGGGCCGCAATCCTGCCGCCACGCTTTTCAATCCGCTCTCCATGTCAGGCGCCACGGTACACCGGTTGCCCCACAGGTTTTCCATGGCGCCCGGCTCGTATCCCATCTCGACAAACAGGCTCGCCAGTTCATCAGGTGTCCGCGAGCGCGGCAGGGAAACCGGCAAACCCACCAGATGGTCACAGCCCGCCAGCAGCGGCGCCAGATCGGACGACATTCCTTTGTCGAGCATCGCCCCAAAAAGGACCACTCGGCGGCCGGCGCAGGGCGTCCGGTGAAATTCACGGAGGGCCTGGGTCAGGGCCTGGGCATTGTGGGCGGTGTCGAAGATCCAGGTGGGGTTCATCAACACGCGCTGATACCGCCCCGGCAGAAAAAGATTCCCCAATGAAGCCGCAGGATCATCTGGCAGCAATTTTTCGCCCCGCGACTCTTCCAATTCCGTCAACGCCAACAGGGCCAGCGCCACGTTGCGCCGCATGGCCGGTGTTCCAGGATCCGGCAAACCGGCGTGCACGTGGGACCGCAAAATCAAGTCCCAGGTGCCCGGACCATTTTCCGGCCAACGGGCCAATTCATCCAGAAAAAAACAGGGACTGCCTGCCGTGACCGCCGACATGAAAGCCTGCCCCCGCAGATCTTCAGCCAGCCCGGTGAAAAACGGCACGCCTTTTTTGAGCAGCCCCATTTTTTCGGCCGCAATTTCGGTCAAAGTTTCGCCCAGGATGCGCTCGTGATCCAACCCCACCGTCGTCAACAACGTCGCGATGGCCGGCAGTGCATTCGAAGCATCCAGCCGCCCGCCCAACCCGGTTTCGCAACACAGATAGTCCACCCCTTCGTCGGCGGCGATCTGCACCGCCAGGGCCGAAAGCGTTTCGAACCAGCTGGCCTCGTATTTCTCGGTCAACGGCCGGATGGCCTCCACCCGCGCCGCAAAATCCGCCGCCGCGACCGACTTGTCATTGATTTGGATGCGCTCGTGCACCCGCAGCAGGTGCGGGCTGGTATAGGTCGCCACCTTGTGTCCGGCATCCTGCAGCAACCGGGCCAGGATGCGCGTGGTGCTGCCCTTGCCGTTGGTGCCAGCGGTCACAATCGTGCGCAGCTTCTTTTCCGGATGGCCCAAATCTTTCAATAGCCCCTCAACACGGGACAAGCCGGGCAGGATGCCAAAACGATTCAGACTGAAAAGCCAGCGGGTGGGATCGTCGCCGGCCACGAACGGCGGCGACAGATCGACACCCACCCCGGGTTCACCGGGGTGGGCAGAGGAGTCGGAAGATGTGGGATTCTGGTCGCCGTCGCGGCGGGAACTGCCCAGGCCCATGGGCTAACCCCGCGGCGGGCGCAGCACCGAAACATCGCGGCCATCGACAAACCAGTGCAGGGTCTTTTCGAGGTTTTCCTTCAGCACTTTGCGCTCGCTGATGATGTCGACCATGCCGTGCTCCAGCAGGAATTCCGAAGACTGGAAGCCCTCGGGCAGGTCACCACCGATGGTCTGCTTGATCACCCGCGGCCCGGCAAAACCAATCAGTGCGCCGGGCTCGGCCACGTTGATGTCGCCGAGGGTGGCGTAACTCGCCGTCACCCCACCGTA
>DAOVTU010000497.1 GCA_030632925.1 Candidatus Krumholzibacteriia bacterium
AATCAAGGAAGTTGTTTATTTTTTAACCTTGATATTGATGGTGAATTTCACCCGCAATTTGGGGTTCAGACGAGTTTCTCAATGGAGATCTTGAATGACCGGCGCGCCGCCTCATCCGGCAGGTTGGTCAGCAAACGGTTCGTCAGGTCGACCAGATCCTTTGCCCCGTGCAGCTCTCGTTTGACCACCACCCGCGCCACCGGCCCGATGTGGTCGGCCATGGCCTGCACCACGTGGTCCCTCACCTCAGGCTCCAGCACAAACACCGTGCCGCCGCTGTGCTGACCGACGGTGGAATCCAGGCGCGCCTTGCTGGCGGGCGGCGTCCCCAAAGGCTGGGTCATGGCCATGGTCGCACCAGGGTCCAGGGTCGACGGCATCTCGATCTGCGTGGTTTGTTCCCCCCGTGCCAGGCGCTCGCATTTGGCCCGGAAGGTCTCCCGATCAGCGTTGTCCGGGATGTGACTGACCAATTCCTGGACCAGTTGAGCCCGGCTGTGGGCCTTGCGCTGGGCCTTGCGCACCAACATTCCCGCCAAGGGCCCGATATGCCCGGCCAGTGCCTTGACCAATCGTCGCAGGTCTTCTTCGTCCCAGGTCACCGTCGGTGCCGTCTGCGTCAAATCCGGCGACGACATGAAAATGGTTTCCTGCACCGCCGTGGCCACGGGCTCAGTCCGGTCAATGGTCTCGCCCTGCTGCAGCGCCTGCAGATCGGTGGCCACTTCGGCAATATTTTGGAAACGGTCCCGCGGCTCCTTGGCCATCATCCGGCCCAGGATGTGGCAAAAATCCGGCGTCAGGTCGGGCGCCTTGTGGCGAGGATCAGGCAACGGGTCGTTCAGGTGGCGGCTCATGATGTGGGCGCCGCTGCTGCCGTCGAAGGGCACGGTGCCTGTGGCCAGATAGTACATGGTGGCGCCGAGGGAATAGATATCAGCCCTCGCGTCGACGACTCCCGCGCCGAGAATTTGTTCGGGCGAAATGAAGTGGGGCGTGCCCAGGCTTTGGCCGGTCATGGTCTGGCTGACTTCTTCGTCCAGCCTTTTGGCCAGGCCCAGATCGACCAGTTTGAATTGCCGTGCCCGGGTGAACATGATGTTGTCCGGCTTGATATCCCGGTGCACGATACCCGCCGCGTGGGCCACCGCCAAAGCCGCGCAGGCCGGACGGGCCACGGCCAGGGTTTCGGCCTCGGAGAAACGGCCGCGGTGTTTCAGTTCGTCCTTCAGGCTCGGGCCGTCGATCAATTCCATGGCCAGATAGTGGCCGCCGTCCGTTTGGCCGAACTCATAAATCTGCACAATGTTCGGATGGTTCAAACTCGCCACGGCCCGCGCTTCGGTGGTGAAGCGCTGCACGAATTGGGGGTCGGCGGCGAACTTTTCCGACAGCACTTTTAGGGCCACATCCCGCTGCAGGATGCGGTCTCGTGCGTGCCAGACATGGCCCATGCCGCCACTGCCGAGGGTCTTGATGATCTCGTATTTTTCGGGCAGGCAAACAGGCCGCATATCAATCGTCCTCGAGCATGCCAAGGGCCTTGACCAGGCTCACGCGCATCCGGTTGAAGGAGCAGGCCAACAGACTGATTTCATCGCCACCACAGGTGTCGATTTCGGGCACGTCCATTTCGCCGCGGCTGATCTGATCGGCCATCAATGACAGGCGACCAATACGCCGGACGATCACCAGGTGCAGCATCACATTCAGGACAAGCAGCACCAGAGTAAAAACGGCCACCAGGGTGAGCATCAGGTTTCGGAAAGTCGCGTCGGCCATCTGCACCGGTGTCGACATGGGCACCTGCACGATCTGGGCGCCGATGGTCTCGTTCATTTTCCAGCCGAAGCCGTTGTTCTCGCCATACACCGCCAACATCGAAGCCGGAGCAGCGGCCGGTGTGGTGTGGCAACTGAGGCAACCTTCGCTGCTCACGCGCAGCGGATGGCTCAGGTACAGGGCCGGCCCCAGGGGAGTTTCCCGTTCGCCCACCAACTCCTCCAGATCCTCATCACGCCGAAACTCGTTGACCAGATCGGTCTCCCAATCAACCGCCCGGTTGCGCGGGTTGGTCGGGTTCAGCGTGGCTTCCTTGTAGGTGTAGTCCGGATGATTGGTGCGCAGGGTATTGAAAATCTCGGTGGCCGAATAGGCCGGCACCGACTGCGGCAGAAAGGTGGCGTCCATCTGTGAGGCCAACAACGGCCGCACCTGCGACACGGTGTAGCTGCGCATGGCCATGGCGGTTTCCATCATGATGCGCGCGTTCTGGATCACCTGCTCGCGGGCGTTGCTGCGCAGCAGAGAGCGCAACACAAAACCGGTCGGCACCAGGCTCAGGGCAAAGACCACCACCAGAATCAGATTCAGTTTGAAATGCAGTTTCATGGGGTAATTGAGCGTTCCTGGGCGAAAAGAGAAAACAGGTCAATTCAAGACCCTGATTACAGACTAATCAGGACTCAATTTAACCTGTTTTCTCAATTGCCGCCTGTCGTTGGTCTCAAACCAACCGCCGGATAGCCTTATTTCAGCAACAACAATGGCTGCACATCGGTACCGGCCTGATTCCGCACGCGGCAGAAATAGGCCCCACTGGGCACGATCTGGCCGGCGTCGTTGGTCCCGTTCCAACTCAACATGAAGTCGCCCACGGTGCGGTTTTCATTCAGCAGCACCCGCACCAGTTCACCCTTGATCGAGTAGATCTCGACCTGGACACGCCCCGGCTCGCCCACGGTGAACCGGATGTTCGTCGCCGGATTGAACGGGTTGGGGTAGATGCTGGCGATGTGCGCGCCCGGCAAAATCGTCGGGGTGTCAGGTGCCGGTGTCGGATCCACAATGATCGCGCTGGTGGTATCGGTATTTTCGCCACCCAGATCATCGGTCACCGTCAGGGTCACGACAAAGGTCGCGGCCGTCAGATAAGTGTGACTCGGGTTGGCCAGCGGGCTGGTATTGCCGTCGCCGAAGTCCCAAAGCCAGTCCGTGATCGTGCCGTCCGGGTCGCTGGATCCGGCCGAAGAGAAGGCCAGACTCACGGTCATGAGTCCGTCGTAGGTGCCGTTGGCCACGGCGGTCGGCAGTTGGTTAGCCACTGGAGCCGCGAACGTCTGATTGGTATTGGGCAGCCCCGAGGTGTGGGCCAGGGGCGACTGCCAGGTGAAATCAGTACTGTTCAATCCGGTGCCGCCCAACTGCAGCGAAAATCCGACTGGAGCCGGGCCTTCGATGACGCCGACATCCACCGAAGTCATTCCGGCGGCCGACCCGTTTGTGGCAACGACTACGCCTTCGTAACTGATAAATTCGATCACCGTGCCGGTGTTATCGATCAGGGCCAGGGCATCCGGCGAGCCGTTTTGCATGCCCACCATGTTGAAGCTCAAGGTGCCGACGCCGTTCTGCTGGTTGGGCAG
>DAOVTU010000182.1 GCA_030632925.1 Candidatus Krumholzibacteriia bacterium
CAAGTATCTGGAAATCGACCGGCCCAACAAGCTGGTCTTCACCTGGCATTCCGAGGGCACGGGGCAGCAGGAAACTGTGGTGACGTTGGAAATGAAGGCCGCCGGAGAGGGCACCGATTTTAAGCTGACCCACGAACGCTTTCCCAGCGCCGAATCCCGTGACAATCACGAAAAAGGCTGGACGGCTATCCTGGCTAAACTTGAGGGTGAACTGTCGGGGGCTAAAGCGTAGAATCCGGCAACAACGAACATCCTGGACGGAAGAAAACGAACCCTTCGCCCTGAGGTTCGTTTTCTTCGTCTCGCCCGTATTTTTCTCGCCTGAGCCATGAACATCCCGCAAGGGGGAAGCGGGTTGGCTGATGCCCTTGGTTCGTTGTATCCTACGCATCTGCCCGGGGAAAGGTTCCCCGGTTTATTGAAATAGTTTCAGAAACAGTTGGAGAGGACCAAAACCAATGTCCATGCTGAGGCAGGACCCCCTGACCGGGCGCTGGGTGATCATCGCCGCGGGCCGCAGTGCGCGCCCCAACGAGTTCCCGGCCCAAACTCGTGACAAGACGCCGCGCACGGACTGTCCGTTCTGTCCTGGCAACGAAAATGAGACGACGGATGAGGTTTGGGCCTTGGGACGACCGATTGGACAGCCTGCAAATGGACCGGGATGGCGCATGCGGGCCTTTCCCAACATGTATCCGGCTTTGGTGCCCACCGACCCGGTGGCCCCATTTGGCCGTGATGAGGGCTCGCCTGATCACCTGTTTCCCCAGGCGGCAGGCCTTGGACGCCACGAGGTGGTGGTCTATTCCACAGACCACCAGGCCAGTCCGGCCGCTCTGGAACCCGAACAACTGGCTGAATTGTTGACCGTCCTGCGAGACCGGGCCCGGGATTTCTCCCAGCATCCGGATGTGCGATATGTCTCGGCGTTCTGCAACCACGGCCCTGAGGCCGGCGCGACCCTGGGCCACCCGCATATGCAAATTATCGGGGCGCCGGAAGTTCCGTTGCTGGCGGTGACCAAGACCGAGCGGTTTGCGAAGTACAAAGAGGATCATAGCCAGTGTCTTATGTGCGACATGGAGGCCGCCGAACGTGAAGCCGGCACCCGCCTGATCGCCACCAACGAGCACTGGACCGGCTACGCGCCCTGGGCCAGCCGCTTCCCCTGGGAAATGTTGTTCGTCCCGCGCCGCCATGGCGCGTCGTTGGCCCGGGCTACGGGCGAAGAATTGAACGCCCTGGCTGAGGTTCTCGCGCCGGCTTTGAAAAGCCTGTTCGCCTTTCACGGCGATCCGTCCTTGAATATCGTGATCCACAGCGCGACCATCGACAGCGCTGGCCAGGACGAAGACAGCAGCAGTTATCATTGGCACCTGGAAGTTCTGCCGCGATTGAGCCGTCCGGCCGGATTCGAAGTCGGTACTGGCTATACCATCAACTCGGCCGTGCCCGAAGACGTGGCCCGCTGGCTGCGCGGCGAAAGAGGGTAAAATGAACATCATGATGATCAGCGCCGAGATGGCCCCGGTGGCGAAGGTCGGGGGCCTTGGCGACGTGGTCGATGCCTTGTCCCGTGCGCTGGCCACCGCCGGGCACGATGTGCGGGTGGTGTTGCCTTTGTATGGGCATCTGGACCACAAGAAAGAGAAGATTGCGCCCATCAAAACCCTGCCGCCGCTGACAGTGCGCGTGGGGCAACAGGTGCATGACATCCGTTTCTACAGGTGCGGTTCGGCGCGGGCTGCGGTGAAGGTTTACATGGTCGAATGCGCGCCGCTGTTTGACCGGCCGGGCGTCTACACCGACAAGAATGGCGAAGGATTCAGCGACTCGCTGGACCGGGCCTCGTTGCACGCCCAGGCGGCCCTGTTGCTGCCCCGGTTGCTGGACTGGCCTGTCGATGTGATCCACGCCCACGATGCCGAGGCCGTGCCGGCGCTGTTGTACAGGCGTCAGTGGTACGCCGAGCGCGAGGTGCCGGGACCTGCGGCTACTGTGCTGACGATCCACAATTTGG
The DNA here is from genome assembly GCA_030632925.1 of Candidatus Krumholzibacteriia bacterium. Taxonomy (GTDB): domain Bacteria; phylum Krumholzibacteriota; class Krumholzibacteriia; order LZORAL124-64-63; family LZORAL124-64-63; genus JAGRNP01. The sequence goes on from DAOVTU010000182.1 coordinate 2,021, forward strand.
CCCATCAGGAAGTGCATTTGGCCAGTGCGGTGGAAACGTTGGGGCTGCCGGCGACCATGGCCGCCTATCCTGGGCTGTTGGAATTCCACGGGCAAGTGAACCTGCTGAAGGCGGGCATCGTGGGGGCCGATGTGGTCAATACGGTGAGTCCCAACTACGCTGAGGAAACGCGGAGCACGCGGGCCTTTGGCTGTGGCCTGGAGGAGATGCTGGCCAGCCGGGGCGAAGATTACTCGGGCATTCTCAACGGTGCGGACTATGGCACCTGGGACCCGGCCCGGGACAAGGCCCTGCCGGCGACTTTTACGCCGGGCAATTTGGCGGGCAAGGCACGGTGCCGGAAGGAACTTTTGCGTGAGTTGAAACTCGATGGCGGCGCGGCCAAGCCCCTGTGTGGATTTGTCGGACGGCTGGTGCGGCAGAAGGGTATGGAGTTGGTTCTGCCTCTGCTGGATCGTCTGGCGGGGGACGGCTTCACCTTTGCCCTGCTGGGCACGGGTGAAAAACATCTGGAAGAAGCCGTGCACGCAGTGGCGAAGCGGCACCCAGGGCAAGTGGCTTTTTGTGCCGAGTTTGACGAAGGATTGGCTCACCGAATTTATGCCGGCAGCGATCTGTTTCTGATGCCGAGCGATTTCGAACCCTGCGGCCTGTCCCAGATGTACGCCCTGAAATACGGCACGCCGCCGGTGGTGCGCAAAACCGGTGGCCTGGCCGACACCGTGCTCGACGCCAATGGAAACAAGGGCACCGGTTTCGTTTTTGAAGACGCCCGCCCCGAAGAACTGCTGGCAGCGCTGCGTCGGGCCGAAAAAATGTGGTCCGATCCCGAAGCCTGGCTGGCCTTGCAACAGCGGGGCATGGCCTGTGATTTCAGCTGGGCCGAGGCAGCCGCAGCTTATGAAAAACTGTACGCGCGCATTTTGCGCCCAACACCGAGGTAAATCATGTCTGGCCCGGACAATCCTGCTTTGACTCCGCCGGATGTCGCCCAGTTGGTGGCGGCCAGCTTGCAGCAATCGGACATGGCGCTGGTCTTGTTGGATCGGGCCGGTCTGGTGCTGACAGCTAGTGTTGGCGCCGAGAAACTGTTCGGTTGCTCGTCACCTGAATTGCTGGGTACGGAACTGGCCCTGCTTTTTACCGAGCCGGATGAACTGCGCAAGGCGGCGAAGGCGGATTCGGGACATGCTGCCAGCGGTGTCCAGCTGGAGGTCCGCAACGACTATGGAGAAGTCCTGCCGGTGGACGTCAAGGCCAGCTTTTTTGAAGCCCCCAAGCCCGCCGAGAGTGACTACTGCCTGTTGCTGATCCGCGATACCCGCACCCGCCAGCACGAAGACGAACTGCGGGCTGCGCGGTTGGCCAAATTGTCACTGCTCAATCAGGTGAGCGAGGCGCTCTATGGTGCCCAACTGAATCTCGACCAAATCCTACAGGCGGTGCTGGTCTGCATGACGGCGGGGCAGGGGCTGCGTTTCAATCGCGCTTTCCTGTTGCTGGTGGACCCAAAAACCGAATCTCTGCAAGGCGAGATGGCCATCGGGCCGAGCAATGCCGACGAGGCCAGCCGCATCTGGCGCGATCTGGCCCACCAGCCGAGTGATCTGTTCGAGATGGTCACCAGTTACGACCAGACTATCAAGCAGACCGATGTGGCGGTGAACGAGATCGTGCGCCACATGAGCATCCCTATGAATGACGAAGAAAATATTCTGATCCGCACCATGAGCGAAGGGCATGTGCGCGGCGTGGGCCGCGAGACTGACCAGCCCGGTGTGGAAACCCTGCGCCACTGGTTGGGTTGCCACGAGTTCGCCATCGCGCCTATGTGTACGCGGCGCGGGCCGGTGGGTGTGATTGTGGCGGACAACGCGATTTCGGGCACGACCATCACCGATCTGGACCTGGAATTCCTGCAGATGTTCGCCAACCAAAGCGCCGGGGCCATCGAGAACAGTCGGCTCTATACGGAGTTGGAGCAGCGCCTGAGCGATCTGCGCACCGCACACAAGAAGCAGCGCGAGGATCAGGAAACGCTGTTGAAGATGGAGCGCCTCAGTGTCATGGGCGAAACCAGCGCCATTGTGGCCCATGAGTTGCGCAATCCGCTGGTGGCCATCGGTGGCTTTGCACGCAGTCTGACCCGAGGCATCGAGGCGGGCGACCCCAACCGGGTGGCCGCTACGATTATTGTCGAAGAAGTGTCCCGCATGGAGAGAATCATCCACGACCTGCTGGATTTCATCCGCCCACCCAAGCTGTTGCGGCAGGCACTGGTGGTCGATGAGATCGTCGGCCAGGCGGCCGAGAAGTACCGGCCGCGGGCCGAAGAGGCAGAAATCGAACTGGTTTTGGACCTGCAGGCCGGCGACCTGGTGGTCGAGATGCATCCTGGCGAGATCCAGCAGGTGTTGCAGAATTTCCTGATCAACGCCATTCAGGCCCTGGAGGGGCCCGGCCGGATCGAAGTGCGCTCGCGGGGGGTTGAAGGCGGTATTTGGGTGGCTGTGGCCGATAATGGGCCCGGATTTGATCCCGAGTCGGTCGAGAAACTGCACACGCCGTTCTTTTCCACGAAACCAACCGGGTCCGGTCTTGGATTAACCATTTGTGCCCAAATCATCAAGGCCCACGGTGGGGTGATCGAGGCTGAAAACCTGTCCGGCGGGGGCGCCGAGTTCTCATTTATCCTGCCTTTGCCCAAGCCGGAGGCTTAACAAAAAACTCACGATTATGGCCCGGAACCTGCTAGCAAGGCAGTGCGGATTTTGGTACATTGCCTTCAGGTAGAACTGCACTTTTGCCTGCCGGCAACAAGGAAGTTGCTGGAGTCCGGACGGGGACCGGAAGCACCATCGCCACCAGGAGGACAGGCCATGAGCAAAGTATTGATTGTCGACGACGAACCTCATCTGCGTTTACTGTACGAAACAGAGTTGCGCCGCGCCGGTTACGAGACCATGACCGCCGGCAATGCCCAGCAGGGCCTGGAATTCGTGGAAACCATGAATCCGGACCTTGTGATCCTGGACATCCGGATGGCCGGCATGGACGGTATCGAGGCACTGCAACGCATTTTAGAGCGGGACAACAGCATTCCTGTAGTCCTGAACACGGCATTTTCCAGCTACCGCGACAACTTCCTGACCTGGGCCGCTGATGCCTACGTCACCAAGTCGGCCGATGTCACCGAATTGCTCGATACGGTGCATGGGTTGTTGAAGCCCGAAATGGCTACTGGACAGTAACAACACGGCTTTCCCGTGTGATTCAAGAACTTATCAACCATCCGCGATGATGGTGAGGAGCGGTTTTGACTGAACCCGTGTTGAGTACCCGTGATTTGGTGAGCGATACCCTGACCTTGATTTTAGCCGGTGGCCAGGGCGAAAGATTGTCCCCGCTGACCAAGGACCGCTCCAAGCCCGCCGTGCCCTTCGGCGCCGCTTACCGCATCATCGATTTCACGTTGAGCAATTGCATCAACAGCGGCCTGCGCCAGATCTACGTGCTGACCCAGTACAAGAGCTATTCCCTGGACAAGCATTTGCAGCGCGGCTGGAATGTTTTCAGCTACGAAGGCGGCGAGTTCTGTTACCGCATTCCGCCCCAGCATCGGGTGGGCCAAAAGTGGTACATGGGCACAGCCGACGCGGTGTACCAGAACATTTACCTGCTGGAAAACCGGCGGCCCAAGCACGTGCTGATTTTGTCGGGCGACCACATCTATCGCATGGACTACGCCAAGATGCTCAAGCACCACGCAGGGCATGATGGCTGCCTGACTTTGAGTGCCGCCGTGGTGCCCAAGGAAGGTGCCGACCAGTTCGGCATCCTGGAAGTGGACGAAAACTGGAAAGTGGTGGGCTTCGAAGAGAAGCCGAAAGATCCCAAGACCATTCCCGGCGATCCGGACCACTGCCTGGTGAACATGGGCGTGTACATTTTTGACACCGAAGAATTGGTGCAGGAACTGTGCGATGATGTGAAAAAGCGGGACAGCCACCACGACTTTGGCAAGGACATCATCCCGGCCCTGGTCAAGCGCGGCGAGGTGCATGCTTATCCCTTCCGCGATCCCGAAACTTTGGAGTCCGAATACTGGCGCGACATCGGCACCCTGGACAGCTATTACGATACGGCCATGGAACTGGTCTCACGTGATCCGCAGTTTGATCTGTACGATAAGAAATGGCTGTTCCGGGCCTGGCAACCGCCGGTGCCGCCCTGCAAATCGGTGCACGGTTTTACCGAAGACGGCACGCGCCCCGGTCGGGTCGAAGACAGCATTGTCGGCGGGGGCACGATCATTTCCGGTGGCACGGTGGAGCGCTCCATCGATGATCTACGCCCTCCTTCATCGCCAACTCAGCGTCGCGCAGACGGATCTTGTGCAGATGGATTTTGCGTGGTCGATGGCCGTCTAGATTTCGACTCTATCGTCTCGCCCAAGGCACCA
>DAOVTU010000590.1 GCA_030632925.1 Candidatus Krumholzibacteriia bacterium
TGACCAGCGCCCCGATGCTCTTCATCACCGGCATTCTGGTGGTTTCGATCTGGTTCGGCGCCTCAGGCACCATGCTCAGCCCGGTGCTGCTGGCGCTGCTGATTGTGCTCTGCGTGGCGGCCATCATCTCGTACGGTCTCTACCAGAAACGCTGGGGACACTGGTACGGTCTGCTCGAACGCCATGCCCTGGTCTTCACGGTCCTGGCCCTGGTCGCGGTCCTGATCGGTGGCGCCGTGGAAATCATTCCCACGGTGATCCAGAGCAACCACATTCCGCGCGTGATCACCGAAGAGATGATCGCCGAAAACCCCGAGCTGGCCGAAACAGCCAAGTGGCTGCAGAAACCCTACAGCCCCCTGGAGCTGGCCGGACGCGACATCTACGTTGCCGAGGGTTGCTACAACTGCCACAGCCAGATGATCCGGCCCTTCCGCCACGAGGTGTTGCGTTACGGCGACTACTCGCGCATGGAAGAGTCCCTGCTCGATCATCCGTTCCAGTGGGGCAGCAAGCGCACCGGTCTGGATCTGGCCCGGGTGGGTGGCAAGTACGACAACCTGTGGCACTACCTGCACCTGATGGATCCGCGTTCGACTTCGCCGGCGTCCAACATGCCGTCGTACACGCACTTCAAGACCAAGACGGTGGACCCTGCGGTCATCCAGCACCGGATGGAAGTCTTGCGGATGCTCAATACGCCATACACCGACGAGGATATCGCCAATGCCCTTGAGGTATTTGCGAGTCAGGGTGAGTTGATTGCGACCGATCTGGCCAGCAAGGATGTGATCATTGCGCCGGACAGCGAGATGGCAGCCATGATCGCCTACTTGCAACGTCTGGGCCGTGGCCCGCAACCAGTCAGTGCCGAACCGATCACGGCTGGAAAGTAGGAGAACGCCATGTATCAGGAGTTCTACACCAACAGCAGTCATCTGATCTGGCCCTTGATGGGACTGGTCATCTTCGTCTCGATTTTCATCGGCGTGCTGGCCTACGTAATCTTCGGCCTGCGCGACCGGGATAAAATCGATGAAATCGCGGCCTTGCCGCTTGAACTCGACAGCGGAACCGACTCCGCTGGCCTGAACCTTGCCACGGGTTCGGGTCATGCCACTGGGAGGGCCAGGTAAATGAGCGAAAATCTGGACAGCAAAACTGACAACAGGGTTGAATACCAGCAAGACCCCGTAATGCCACACACCTATGACGGCATCCAGGAGTTCGACAACCGCCTGCCCAACTGGTGGCTGTGGTTGATGTGGGGCTCCATGGTCTTTGCCCTATTCTATTGGATCGTTTTCCACACCCTCGAGCTGCGGGTGCTGCCCCGTGAGCAGTTCGAAGGCGTCATGGCCGAGGCCGAAGAAATTCAGCTGGCCAAGATGCTGGAAGCTGGCATCGACAACGATTTCTTTGTCGCCATGAGCGAGAACGCAGAAAAAGTGGCCGAGGGGCGCGAAATTTTTGTGAAACACTGCGTGGCCTGCCATCTGGATCAGGGACAGGGTTCGGTGGGGCCGAACCTGACCGATGCCAACTGGGTCCACGGCTGCGAACCCATGGCCATGTGGAAAATCGTCACCGATGGTGTGGCGGCCAAGGGCATGCCGGCCTGGCAGAACCAGCTGGGACCCAACCGGGTCATGGCTGCGGTGTCGTATATCATGACCATCCAGGACACCAATGTGGAGGGCAAAGCGCCCGAGGGTGAACCTTGCAAGTTCTAGGTAATCGTTCGTGAATAGGGGGCGGGCGCAGCATTGCACCCGCCCTTTTCTTTTAGGGAAATAGATAGTTCATCGCTCGGATTTTCAGCTCCGGGCACCAGGAAGAAGACGAAAAATGGCCGCTCCCAAGCGCACCCCGGATCTGAACACCGTCTACACCATCAACGCCGACGGCTCGCGCAACATGCTGCAGGTCGCCGACGTCAAGGGCCGCTGGACGACCCGCAAATATCTCATGTACGGCCTGTTGATTCTGGTTTATGTGCTGGCGCCGTGGATCAAGATCGGTGGCCACCCGATGATCCTGATCGACATCCCCAAGCGCGCCGCCTACCTGATGGGCGCCACGTTCACCAACCAGGATTTCCACCTCTTCTTTTTCGTGCTCATCGGCATGGGCGTGCTGCTGTTCATCGTCACTTCATTGTTCGGGCGGGTATGGTGCGGCTTCGCCTGTCCCCAGACAGTGTTCATGGAGGGCGTCTTCCGACCCCTCGAACGCATCATCGAAGGCCGACGGCTGGACCGTATCAAGCGCAACAAGGCCGGCGGCTTCGACAAGACCTGGCGCAAGCTGCTCAAGCACGGCGTCTTCATTTTTCTGTGCTGGAATTTTTCCATCGCCTTCATGTGCTACTTCATTCCCACCCGGGAAATGCTGCACCTGATTCCGTTCTTCGACGGTGACCCGACCGCCCTGATCTGGAGCCTGTTCTGGACCGGCCTGCTGTACTTCGACTACAGCTGGTTCCGCGAGCAGACCTGCCTGATCATCTGCCCCTACGGCCGACTGCAGTCGACCCTGGTGGACTACGACACCCTGATCATCGGCTATGACAAAAACCGCGGCGAGCCGCGCCACAAGGGCATCGAAGCGGGCGGCGACTGCATCGACTGCCACCGTTGCGTGGACGTGTGCCCCACCGGCATCGACATCCGCAACGGCCTGCAGCTCGAATGCATCGGCTGCACTGCCTGCATCGACGCCTGCGACGACATCATGGACAAGATCAAGAAGCCCCAGGGCCTGATCCGCTTCGACTCTTCACGTGGATTCGAGACTGGCAAGAGTCGGCCGTTGCTGCGTCCGCGCTTCATCATCTACGCCGTGGTCATCCTGGCCCTCGGCGCGTTGTTCGTCAACCGGGCCATCCAGCGGGAA
>DAOVTU010000507.1 GCA_030632925.1 Candidatus Krumholzibacteriia bacterium
GGCTCACTTCAGCGTCAAAATTCAAGTGCCCCAGAATGCCTTCATCCAAATTCGGCACCACCGCCAGGTTGTTGACGATCGCCGGTGAGTTTGCATCAAAGTCTCCGACATAGATGGTGTCGAAAATGTTTGCCCCACCGGGCGGATAGTTGAAAGTCGAGACGTAATAGAAGCGGTTGTTGTTGTCGAGAGTCGGCACGCCTTCGACCGCGGGGGTGTTGATGGCCGAGATGGTGTCCGCGAAGGTGAAGACATCGGTCTGGGCATTGTAGGTGGCGTAGAAAATGTCCTTGTTGTCGCCCATGTTGTTGAAGAACATGTACCGGCCGTCGCGGCTGAAGAAGGGCTCCATGACTTCGCCCGTGTAGCCGACGATGGGCACCAGTTCCGGATTGATGAAAGCGGTGTAGTCGTTGTTCGGCAGGGGAGGGTCTTCGATGACCTCGGTGGTGCTGCAGGCGGTCAGAAACAGGACCAACGAGAGCAGAAACAAGCGAGACAGGGCTTTCACGGGGATTCCTCGATTGTCAGGGGAACGGATATCATGCCTCAAACCAACCTCAATTTGACCGGACAGGCGATGCTCGTATAGACTACTGATCGGGCGATGGGAATGGGTCTTGAGGCCATTTGTCCAAGTGTGTTGGCTAGGATTGAGGGGGACCGCCATGACTAGAATGACGCTGCAAGCCGGCGTAGCAGGACTGATCGTCACCGTCCTGTGGGCCGGCCTTTGGATTCTGCCTGGCTGCGGATCCGACAGTCCCGTTGCGCCCGAACCAACCACCGGCACGGTCATTGTCGAGACGGCCCCGGACAGCATTGCAGCGCCCTGGTCACTTTCCCTGCCCGGGGGCGAGTTGGTCGAGGGCGTTTCGGATTCGGTTTTCAGCAATGCCCCGGCCGGGGACTATGTTCTGGTTTGGGGCGATTATATCGGCTGGCGCACGCCGACTCCCAATCCCATGCGGAAGAATTTGAGTGGCGGCTCCGAGATCATCTTCAGTGTCATCTATGCCGAAGATTCCGAAACCCGCGGTACCATCGACATCGACCCCGGCGCCCATGTGCCCTCTGCGGCCTGGAGTTTGTCCGGCCCTCACGGCTTTCAATTTGCGGGCACCGGATCGGCTCGCCTGCGCGACCTGGTCATCGGCGACTATGTCCTGACTTGGCGACCGGTACCCGGTTGGGCTACGCCGTTTGCCTCCAGGGGAACCCTGGGCGTCGGGGAAACCATGGTCCTGAGCACCGAATACCTCACCTTCAGCGCCATGGCCTTGGTGACGGTACCGCCGCCGCCGGCAGCGATGCCCGCCCTGTTCACCATGGGCAGTCTGGAGTTCGAAGACGAAACGCCCCACGAAGTCACCCTGACCCGCTCTTTCACCTGGACCGATTCCGAGGTGACCAATGGCCAGTACGTAGAGCTGTTGCAGTGGGCTTTTGACCAGGGCCATGTGGCGGCCACGCCCAGCAGTGCCCGCACGGTGATGGATGGTGGCGATGCCGACCTGTTTGACCTCGACGGTGTCGGTTTTTCGGTCACTTTTAGCGATGGGGTATTTGCCACCTCGGACCCCGACGCGCCCATGGGTGAATTGACCTGGTACGGAGCAGCGGCCTTTTGCGATTGGCTGAGCATGCGTGAAGGATTGCCGCGGGCCTACAACCACGCGACCTGGGTCTGCAATGGTGGCGACCCGTATGGCGCCACCGGATATCGCCTGCCCACCGAAGCCGAGTGGGAGTTTGCCTGCCGCAACGGTATGACGGACATCCCGGACGATTTCTTCGAATGGTGCCAGGATTGGTACGGCGACTACGGGGGCAATGAAACGGACCCGACCGGGGCGACTACGGGGACCAACCGGGTCGTTCGTCTCTACAGCCGGCTGGCTGGAGATCTCTACAGTGGGTGCGCGCGGCGGCCGCACAATTTTCCCTTCAGCACTTTTTCCCGCAACGGGTTTCGGCCTGCCCGGACGATTGACTGATTCGGGTTCTCGATTGATATTCCTTATTCATCCTGTTGCCCGGCGGGCCCTTTCCTCCTAACATGAGACTATCGCAACTCACCCGTCTGGGTGTATCCAGTTTCGATAGGGGGAAATGATGAGTTCTTTCCGTTCAATTTCTGTGCGTGTTTTGACCGCAGCCGTACCGACCGCGATATTTCTTCTGGTGAGTTTTTTCTTCTTTGCTCCCGCTTCAGCCAACACCCTGGAAAACACCGAAATTGTCGCTGCGGTCGACCTTCCCATAAGGATCACGCCTGAAAGCCTGCTCATGCTGACCCTGCAGCCGGGCGTTCCCGTGGCTGGAAGTTTTGTCGTCGAGAATCTGGGCAATATTACCTACTACCCCAATGCGCACCTGGTCGATGACACCGGCACGTTTATTTCTCGAGAGCTGCCGGTCGTGGAAGAAATCCTGCCTGGCAAATCGGCGCAGTTTGACTTCAATTTTTACCCATGGGCGACCGGAACGTACACCGCCCGGATGGTTCTCGGTGGCGGCCTGCCCGATGTCGAACTGGTCGGCATATGCGAGGCAGATGCCTATCACCTGACCCTGGAACCGCCGGTGATGCGGTTTGACTCCATGATTGCCGGCGATATCAATACGCAAACCGTGCGGGTGATCAATACGGGCCTTGGTGGATTGGAATTGAAACCGAAACCGAAGCCCTTTGATCCGCAGCTCACGGGCTTGAGCCCGCCAACCTTCCTGGCTGTCGGTGACACCACCATGATCTCGGCGACGTTTTCCCCGTACGAATTGGGGCAGTACGTTTTTCGTATCGAACTGAATGAACAACACGGCTTGGGAATCGACTGTGTGGCGCCGCCTCCCTTTGATTTTGAAGCGGACCAGAACCGGGTCGGGTTTTTCTTTGATCGGGAACTGACCTCGAATGTGCAAACGGTGGCACCCTCGCCGCAGAGGGTCACGGCCTACCTTGCCATGTTCAATCCTTCCAACAGTTCCGGTATCGCGGGTTGGGAGTGCCGAATCGAGCCCTCGGCCGGAGCCACCTTGTCTGAGTACGACCTGGAGGGCTATTTCATCGATGCGAATCTGGATCCCCATGAATTCACGGTCGGCGTTGGTTTGGAGCCGTTGCCCTACAGTCCCGTGATTCTACTGGGCACATTCGAGTTCGATATCTGGGATTGCGAGGTCGACGAAATTGTCATCCGGGCCGGACCCGTGGCCAATCCTACAATCCCTGGCCTGATGGCGTGGGTGCCCTGGGACAGCCCCGAGGCTCTGGTCCCCTTGTTGCCGATAACAGACAGTCCCGAACTGGCGAGAATAACGTGGGATGACCATGTGGCAGTGGAAGCACCTACGCCCACTTGTACAGTTCAGGGGGATGTTGTCAC
>DAOVTU010000333.1 GCA_030632925.1 Candidatus Krumholzibacteriia bacterium
GGGCACGGCCGTCGCCCGGCCGTTGATTGCCAAGCGGCAGATCGAAATCGCCCACCAGACCGGCGCCCGCTGGGTTTCCCACGGCGCGACCGGCAAGGGCAATGATCAAGTGCGTTTCGAGTTGGCGTACTATGCTCTGGATCCGGAAATCGAAGTGATCGCACCCTGGAAGGATCCCGAATTTCTGGCCGAGTTCAAGGGCCGGCCCGACATGATCCAGTACGCCCAAAAAAATGGAATCGAAATCAAATCGACTCTCGCCAAACTCTACAGTGAAGACGAGAACCTGATGCACATCAGCCACGAGGCGGGCATCCTCGAAAAGCCCGACAGCGTGGCCCCCGAAGATGTGTACTCGCGCACAGTGGCGCCTGAACTGGCGCCCGACGCGCCGACTTCCATCAAGATCACCTTTGAGGACGGCATGCCCGTCAGTGTGGAAAATCTGGACGATGGTCACCTGGTCACCGGGCCGCTGGCCTTGTTCACCTATCTCAACGATCTCGGCAGTATCAATGGTATTGGCCGGATCGACCTGGTGGAGAACCGCTTCGTAGGGGTCAAATCGCGGGGAGTCTACGAGACCCCCGGCGGCACGATCCTGCTGGCGGCACACCGGGACATCGAGGGGCTGGCCATGGACCGTGAGGTGATGAGGTTGCGGGACATGCTCGCCGCCAAACTCGCCGAACTCATCTACAACGGTTTCTGGTTCAGCCCCGAGATGGAATTCCTGATGTCGGCCATCGACAAGAGCCAGGAACTGATCGACGGCTATGTGGTGCTGAAACTGTATAAGGGCGGGGTGTATCCTCTGGCCCGCTACAGCCCCAGTTCACTCTATGACGAAGAACTTTCGAGCATGGATGTCGAAGGCGGTTACGACCAGACCGACGCTGAGGGTTTTATCCGCATCAACGCCATCCGGCTCAAAGCCCATCACGCCATTACGCAAAGGCGTCAGGCGAAGGTGGCCGCGGGGGCTCAGGCATGAGCACTCTGTGGACCCGCACTGAAGGGCCCAATCCCTGGTTGGAAAAATTTCTGGCCGCCGATGACCACATATTGGATCAGGAACTGGTTGGTTACGACTGCCAGGCCTCGCTGGCCCACGCCCGGATGCTGCACGGCATCGGCGTGTTGAACCCGGACGAACTGGCGCAGTTGGAAACGGGGCTGGTGGAAATTCAGGACCTCGCCGCGGCGGGAAATTTTGTCATCACACCCAGCGACGAGGATTGCCACACGGCGATCGAAAATCACCTGACGGCCAGTTGTGGTGAGGCCGGTCGCAAGATCCACACCGGGCGCTCGCGCAACGATCAAGTGCTGACGGCCCTGCGCCTGTGGGAAAAACAAAAGCTGTCCGAGCTGAAGGAGTTGCTCACGAACCACACCATCGCCTTGGCCGAAGTGCGCGCCGAGTACGGGACCATCGAGTTGCCTGGCTATTCGCACATGCAGGCAGCCATGCCCACTACGGTGGCCATGTGGTTGGGCAGTTACGTCGATGCCGCGCAGGACGACCTGCAATTGCTGGCCACGGTGGAAAAGCTGGTGGATCAATGCCCGCTGGGCACGGCGGCCGGTTTTGGCGTGCCGGTGCTGGACATCAACCGGCAGCAAACGGCCCAGGAGTTGGGCTTTGCCAAGGTGCAGGCCAACCCGTTGTACGCCCAACTGAGCCGCGGCAAAATGGAAGGCCTGATGCTGGGTGTGTGCAGCCAGGTGATGCTCGGCTTGAACCGTCTGGCCAGCGACTTGATTTTGTTTTCAACCCGGGAATTTGGTTACGTGAAGCTGCCGGCCAGTGTGGTGACCGGCAGTTCGGTCATGCCCCAGAAACGCAATCCGGATGTTCTGGAATTGATCCGGGCCCGCTTCCATGTGGTCATGGGCGAGGAGCAGAAAGTGAAGGCCCTGACTGCGAGCCTGATGTCGGGCTACAACCGCGATGTGCAGTTGACCAAGGGGCCATTGTTCAACGGCGTGTCGACAACCCTGGCTTGCTTGCAGGCCATGGGCGTGGCGCTGGCTGGGCTGGATGTCGACGAAGAGGCCTGCACGACCGCACTCACAGCCGAAGTTTACGCCACCGAGCGCGCCCTGAAACTGGTGGCTGAGGGCACGCCGTTTCGTGACGCGTACCGCCAGATTGCCGCCGAAGAAGCCAACCGGCGCTGAGTCTCGCCGGGCACAGGCCAGTATGAAGAACGATACAATCGTGAGCTTTAAGATTCTCAAATATCAGCTCAGATCCCCGATTTAGCCTTTTTTCGCCGATTCCTGTCCTGGCCCGAATCTTGGAGTGTTCCCCTCAGAACCGAAGTCCAACTGCGCGAGGGGGAATCATGAACAAGGCAATCCCAATACTGCTGGTCATTCTGTCTTTTACGGCCGGATCCGTACATGCGAGCGATTTCAGTGCTCATCCAGGGTACAAATCACCGTCGACCGCCACGGGCATGGCTCTGCTCGGAACCACCGTGCCGGTGGCCTTGATGTTCCTGGCGGCGTCCGAAAGTTCGGGCAGTTCCGACTCGGGTGGTCTGGTACTGATGGGTCTGGTCGGTTCAATATTTGGACCCGGGCTGGGGCATTCATATGCGGGAGAAAATGGCCGGTTTTGGAGCGGTGCGGGTTGGCGCACCCTGGCGTGGAGCAGCTTAGTTGTTGCTGTGGCCATTTCCTGGGACGATACGGATTCCAGCAGCGGGGCTTTCCTGGCCGTCGGCGGCGCGGCCCTGTATCTGGTCTCGACTGTATATGATATCGCTACAGCATCCGATTCGGCCGACCGTCACAACGAAAAGCTCGAATCACGTGAGGTCACGTTGATACCATTGTGGTCACCGCAGGACAACTCGGTCGGGCTTGGGGTCTCCCTGGGGTTTTAGATAGGATTGGCGGAGGTTGATTTCCCTCAACGCACCAATACCATCGCCTTGGTCACCTCCTGTCCCTGGCTGCGAATGCCATAGAGGTAGGTTCCTGAGCCGACGAAGCGGCCTGATTCGTCGGTTCCATTCCAAACCACCGAATGTTCGCCGGCATCCCTGAATGCATTCAGCAACCGCACCACCCGACGACCGGCCACATCGTAAATTTCAAGCGTCACCTGGCCTGACTGGGCTACTCCAAAATTGATGACCGTGGTCGGGTTGAAGGGGTTGGGCACATTCTGGTCCAGACGCACTAAGGTCGGCACTCCTTCGTCCAGCACCGGGCTGGGGCTGTTGTAACCGCGCACGACTCCCTTGCCATGGGTCGCCGCGACAACCAACCCTTCGGCGGGCCGCACGGCTAACATGTCGACCACGGCATTGCCTACCAGGTCCGCGGCTTCCTGGTGCCAATCGGTGGCGCTCCCGTTCAAACCGGTGGTCGAATAGATGCCGGTGCTGGTGGCCACGAAGCAGTAATCCACCGCCGTGGCGGGCATCCAGGCCACGGACCGAAAGCTCGGTGAATTGGCGCCGCCCAAATTGCCCTCCACCGCGGTCCAGGTTGTGCCTCCGTTGGTCGAGTAAAAAATATTCACCACGTTGTAGTTGGAAAACGCGACCAGCAAACGTTGGTCGTCATTGGGGTGCACGGCGATGCTGCTGAGGTAGGCTCCGGCGGGGAAACCCGCACCCACGTCGAGCCGGGTCGGCGGGCTTCCGGGGGCGGCCGTGGCGGCATTGTCCAGGCGGTAAAACTGCCCGGTGGCGGTGCCAAAATAGAGAATCCGGGCTGCTGAACGCGACATCGCCAGGGCGGAGATCATCTGGCCCGGCGCACCGGTCAGCACGCTCCAGTTGATACTCGAAGGCGCAGCACTGCCGTTGGGAATGCCCGCCAGATCACTGTTGCGCCACAGGTTGGCGTCAGCGGCCAGATACATCTTCGCCGGGTCGTTGGGGTCCAGAATGTATGGCTTGAGCCAAAGGGAAGTGTCGGCTCCGGGTGGGTCGACCCGTCCCCAGTTCAGCAAGGCCCCGCTGCTGTTGTCCAACAGTGCACGGTAGACGCCGAAGTTCTGTTGATAGGACATGTAGTAGGTGCCGGTCGCTCCGCCGGCATTGGCGACGGCGCAAAATCCGCCGTCGCCCGGCAGGGGATTGGCCCAGTTTGCGCCCGGCAGATCCTGGCTGCCAAAGAGCGAGCCGTTGTCCTGCGTGCCGCCGATCACGACAGGGTTGGCCATCAGGTTTTCGTCGACGGCCACGGTGTAGAACTGGCTTGTCTGGTAACCCTGGTTCAGCGAGGTCCAGGCCACCGATACGGCGCCTGCATCCAGGGTACGGTGCACGCCGCCGTCACTGCCGGTGTAGGCGCGGGTCGATGATCCTGGCCGTCTACGGCGGCGATCCCTTGCCGGGAAACCGGCTGGCGACGACCGCGATCACGCCGCTCAGCGCCGGCGCCGGCTGGCAGGCGATCGACCTCACGAGCCCGGTCTTCGTTTCCGCGGGAACGACGATCTGGCTGGCCTGGGTCTACGAGGAGATCCCGGGGATCTACTACGAATCGGGATCCCCTGGCCGGGCCAGTTCGGGAAAGAAATGGACCGGCGGTATGCCGGATCCCTTCGGCTCGAGCTCGCAGAGCAACTACGTCTACTCGATCTA
>DAOVTU010000308.1 GCA_030632925.1 Candidatus Krumholzibacteriia bacterium
CATGCGGCCCACCCATTTTTCAGCCAAAGCGCCCGGAGAGATATTCCCTTCGGCAGCCTGACTGGGCGCCGGGTTGCCCAGCATGGAATCCTGGCGTTTGGCGTTGTTGCTTCGCAACAGTTCACCGGCCGCTGCAATGTTCTTCCCACTGTTGCCGCAAACGCCCAAGGCGTCCAGAACCCTCAGCAGGGCGCCCATTCCATAACCCAGGGACGCTCGGGGCGGCAATCCGCCGGGCAGGGTCACCATGGGAAAATGATCGCTGGTGGCCATATCGGCAAGTTGCCCACCCGAAGTGATGGCCACTCGCTGGCAACCGCGCTCACCGGCCAGTTTTGCCCCGGAAAGAGATTCTTCCGTATTGCCGGAATAACTGCAGCAAAGCACCAGGTCATCGGCCGCCACCCAATGAGGCAAACCATAGTCTCGCCATACAGTTAGCGAAACAGAACCATCGTGAAGAAGGGGCTGAACGAGGTCGCCCGCAATGGCCGAGCCCCCCATTCCGCACAGGATCAGTCGTTTGGTGCCGGGTGCGGCAGGTTCGACCTGGTCCAATCCGACCAGATCAGCGCTCTGGGCCAACTGCTCCGGCAGGCTGTCGATCAGCTTGTACATCTCCCCAAGACCAGCTTCAGGCCACTCTCCCATATCACTCTCCTTCAGCTTCACGCTGACGTTTTCGCTCGGCAATATAGTTGGCCAACCACCGATTGGCATCCTCGGCGGTGGGCAAATCGATCAGGGCGTCGACAACCGACTTGGCTTCGGTATAGGAAGTCCAGCGGATCACCTGTTTGATTTTGGGCAACGCCGCTCCGTGCAGGCTGATTTCGTCCAGCCCGAGGCCTAGCAAGACTTCGGCCAAGCGCGTCTCCGAGCCCATCTCTCCACACAACCCCACCCAGATGCCGGCCTTGTGCCCGGCCTCAACCGTGTGCCGGATGCTGCGCAGGATGGCCGGATGCAAAGGTTGGTACAGGTACGAAACCCGCGTATTGCCCCGGTCCATGGCCAGAGTGTACTGGATCAGGTCGTTGGAACCGATGCTGAGAAAATCGCACTCGGCGGACAGCAAATCGGCGGCCAGAACGGCCGAAGGGGTTTCCACCATGATGCCGATTTCCAGGTCGTCCCGGTGTTCGATGCCATCGCGTTTGAGTTCGGCCAAACCTTCGGCCACCACCTCGCGCGCCTGGCGGAGTTCCTGCACACCGGTGATCATGGGGAACATGATTTTGGCGTTGCCGCCGGTGGCGGCCCGGCAAATGGCCTTGATCTGGGTCTTGAACAGCTGGCGATTAGCCAGACTGAACCGGATGCCGCGCCAGCCCAGGAACGGGTTGTACTCGCGCTTGGCTCCCAGGTAATCCGAGACCTTGTCGCCGCCCACATCCAGGGTACGGAAAATCACGGGCCGGTCGCCCATGCGGCGCACCATTTCAGAATACATCTGTACCTGATCGTCTTCTGTGGGAATCGTCTGGTGCTGGAAAAAGAGAAACTCGGTACGCAGTAGTCCAATGCCTTCAGCACCGCGGGCCAGAGCCTCATCCACCTCGACGGGCAGCTCGATATTGGCCATCATATGCACCTGGTGCCCATCGGGCGTGATGGCAGGCAGATCTTTCAGGCCCACCAATTTCTCGTTGACCACGATTTGCTGGCGGGTCAGCAGATGGAACTGCTCGGTGGTCTCGTCATCCGGTTCGGTGATGCAACGGCCGTCGGTGCCGTCAATGGCCACCATTTGCCCGGCTGGGCGGGCCACCGCCACGCCTTGCAGCCCGACGATGGCGGGCACGCCGATGGAACGGGCCAAAATGGCCACGTGGCTGGTATTGCCACCCTCGTCCATGATGAAACCCAGCACGTTGTGGCGCCCGAGAGCCGCGGTGTCGCTGGGCGTCAGGTTCACCGCCGAGATGATCGACGGCACATCCGGGCTGCTCAATTGGTCCTTAACCTGCCCCAGGAAACCGCGCAGGACTCTCTGCTCCACATCACGCAGGTCGTTGACGCGCTCGCGGAAGGTTTCTTCTTCGATCTCCAGGAACCGCGCGGCCAATTCACCAACGGTGCGCGCGAAGGCCGCCTCGGCGTTGATGCGCTCGTGCCGGATGGCCGCCAGGGTCGCATCCCACACCATTTCGTCTTCAAGGATCAGCAATTGACTGGAAAGGATGCCCGCTTCGTCGGGGCCCAGTTCGGTCGTCAGGTGCTCGATCAGAACTTCGATTTCGGCCCTGGCGCGGCCCACGGCAACTTTGAATCGTTCACTCTCGGGGCCGACATCGGCCACTTCAAGGCTGCGCCGCACCGGTACAATAGTCTTGCGACGGACCGGATAGACCGGACCGACAGCATACCCGGGCGAGGCTGCGATGCCATTGAACGTTCTCATGAACCTATCATATCAGTCTGAGGTGCTGACGGGGGGAGTCTCGGGTTCTGCCAGTTCCACTTCGATCAGTTTGACGATGCGCATGGTGGCATCATCTTCATCGCTGCCGGAGACTTCAATTTCGACTTCGGTGCCAAATTCGGCCGCGAGACTAGCCAACCCCATGATACTCTTGGCATTGGCCATACGCCCATTGTAGCGAATGGTCACATCCGAGGCAAAGGTCTTGGTCAGCTTGACGATCCTGCCGGCGGCGCGCAAATGAAAGCCCACCGGATCGGACACAGTAGCGGTCACAGTCTTCAATTGAGGATTCCCTTGTGGATACAGAAAATGATTGTCAGGCCCATAATTTAACCCCCGGAGACGAAAACCGCAAAGCCTAGCAGCAGGGCCAGGCCCAAAGCCACCAGGATCAGCATTTCTCCGGGTAAGCGGCGGCGCAGGATCATCGGCAGGCCCAGACCCGCCAGGATGCCAAACCACAGCAGACCATCGTGCACCGGCACTCCTGGTCGGGTCACCATGGCCAGGTAGGTGCCGGCTGTCATTCCGGTCAAAACCATGCCTGAGCGCTCTGCAATGGCGATACCCCGATGCCAGTGGCGGTGTTGCAGCACATCCACCAGGTCAAAGCCCAGGCGATAGCCACGATCGAGGCTGCGCCAGCGCAAAATCAGTTGGCCCACGGCAAAAATGCCCACCAGACCGAGTACGGCCAGCATTTGTCCGTGCAGGCCCAGCAAGCAGATGGCCATGGCCATGGCAGGCCGGATGCCCAACCAGAACAGTTGGTCCCCCAGGCTGGCAAAAGCCCGTCCCAGGGAATCGCGGAACATGGTGGTCGTGCCCGGGGACAAGGTGGCCCCGTTATCCCGGGCGGCGGCCCGGTCTTCTTCCAGTCGCACCAGGCCACCGATCACGAAATTGGCCAGATAGGGATTGGTATTGAAAAACTCGTAATAGCGGCGGCAAAACACACGATCCTGATTCAAATTCCGGCGCTGAGTGCGGGCCCAGGGCAACATGACCGTCAGCAGGCCCAGATTCTGCATCCGCTCATGATTCCAACTGGCCTGCAGGCTGAGGCTGCGCACAAATAGCGCCAACTTCAGCTTGAAGGTCAGGCCCCTGCTTCGCCTCGTTGAGAGCTTGTCACCGCTCATAGGACAAACCTCGTCACGAGGTAGGAAATTGCGGTGCCGGAAACCAGCCAGGGCCAACTCGAGCGCACTCCGTAGCGGTCAATGAGATTGCCGATGCCCAGGCCAGGCAGCAACAGGGGCAACATGCCGAGGGCTCCGAGCACGAGGTTTGGCAAATGGTCAAAGGCCGGGATCCACAAGCGGCGGATCAGTAACAACATGATCACTGTGGTGACAAAGCCCCGCAGAAAAGTCGTGAACAGGCAGCGGGCGTGGATCTGTTCGATGCGGCCAAGCCGGCCATCGCGCAGGGTGCGGTGTCCTTCGAGCATCCACACCGAATGGGCCCGGCGTTCCAGCTGGATCATGAAATGACCGGCACTGCTGAACAGCCCCACCGCCAATACCATCCAGCCGACAAAGGGAATTTCACCGAGGGTTCGCGCGCCCAGAGCCAAGCCCAGATCACGCCCGGACAGGACCACGGCCCCCACGATGGCCACCAGTGAAGTCACATGATCGCCGGTGAAGGATTGCCCCACCGGCAAGTTGCCGGCCAGGATGAGCTGCACCGGCAGGCCGATGGCCAATCCTGCCAGGGGATCGCCGCAGAAGGCACCCGTAAGAACACCGACGGGCAAGGGCTGACTGAACCAGGTTTGGGCCAGGGCGGTGTCGTCCAGGCAGAGCAACCCCGCCAGCATGCCGAGCAGCAGGATCGAAGTCCAAGTGGGATCGGCGGCAGGCACCCAGGCCATTATGGCCAAGGGCGCTGCGGACAAGGTGCCCCAGGCCGCCACAAAGTCCATCAAAAACCAGCCTCCATCTCCTCCAGCCGCTCACGGTCCAGGGCGTACTCCCGCCCTCCGGGCACTTGCTGCGCCGAGAGCGTGGTGCCCATGTCCAGCAAACGCCGAAAGGCTTTCAGGTCGGGTTCATCGACAAAAACAAACGGCAGCATTTCCTTTTTGCCGGCACTGAAATGCAGGCCGCCCACGTTGACGTTGGCCACCGGCGCACCGATGCGTACCAATTCGTTCATCTCTTCGGCCGAGCCGGTCAACAGGAGAATGCGTTCATCGAGATTGGCGGGATCTGACAGTTCGGCCGCCACCCGAGCTACGGGCAGGATCGACACCTTGATTTCTGGTGGCACGCTGCTGGCATAGACACGGCTCTGCCAGGCGTCGGCGGCGATGGCGTTGTTGGCCAGGATGATGCGGTCGGGCCGCAGCTGACGGCTCCAGCCTACGGTCACTTGTCCA
>DAOVTU010000559.1 GCA_030632925.1 Candidatus Krumholzibacteriia bacterium
CAAAATCAAAACCATGGGCACGATCCACCAGGCCTTGTTCTGCTTGGCGAAGGCAAACAGTTCACTGAAGAACTTGCCGATATAGAGAAACCTGTGCACAGCTCAACCTTTCGCGAACCCTCAATCGAGGGGGAATTCTTCCTGCCAACTTGCGGCCGCTTCGTCGGTCGACTGCTGGGCCTTTTTCTCCAGGACGTGATTGCCCAGCACCAGCCAGTCCATCTCCGTGCGCATGAAGCAGCGGTAGGCGTCTTCGGGCGTGCAGACAATAGGTTCGCCCCGCACGTTGAACGACGTGTTGATGATGATGCCATAACCGGTGCGCTTGGCAAAACTGTCGATAATGGCGTGGTAGCGCGGGTTGGTCTCCGCGTTCACCGATTGGATCCGGGCCGAATAATCAACATGGGTGATGGCCGGGATGTCCGAGCGGGGCTGAGACACTCGCGCAAAAAGATCGTTGCCTTCGGTGTCGCCCGCAGGAGGCAGGCAACGCTCTTCGCGCACCTGGGCCACCAGCAACATATAGGGCGAAGGCCGGTCGATCTCAAAATATTCACCGATGCGTTCTTCCACACACGAAGGGGCAAAGGGCCGGAAACTTTCGCGGTATTTGATCTTCAGGTTCAGCACCGTCTGCATTTTTGGCGAGCGCGCATCGCCCACGATGGAGCGGTTGCCGAGGGCCCGCGGGCCAAATTCCATCCGGCCCTGGAACAGGCCGACGACGTTCTGCTCGGCGATGAGTTCGGCAGCCTTGTCGGCCAGGTCCTCATCGCTGTAGGTCGTGAAAGGGTAGCCGCGGTCGGTGAGCCAGGCGGCGATTTCGTCATCATCAAAAACGGGCCCGAGATAGGCACCGGCCATGCTGTCGTTTTTGCCGTCGGCCTGGCGCGGATTGTCCTGCACCTGGTGCCACACGTGCAACGCGGCACCAAGAGCGCCACCGGCGTCGCCGGCCGCAGGCTGGATCCACACGTTCTCGAAAGGCCCTTCGCGAATGATGCGCCCGTTTGCCACGCAGTTGAGGGCCACGCCACCGGCCAGGCACAGGTTCTTTTCGCCGGTCACCTTGTGGGCGTGGTTGACTTGCTTGAGCACGATTTCTTCAGTCACAGCCTGCACCGAACGGGCCAGATCCATTTCCCGGCGGGTGGTGTCCGACTCGGGCGCCCGCGCGGGGCCACCAAACAAGTCGGCAAACTTGTCGTTGGTCATGCGCAGGTCGTCGTGGAAACCGAAGTACTCCATGTTGAGGGCAAATGATCCATCATCCCGGATGTCTATCAGCTTTTCGCGGATCAGGTCGGCGTAGATGGGCTCGCCGTAGGGCGCCAGGCCCATGAGTTTGTATTCGCCCGAGTTGACCCGAAAGCCCGTGAAATAGGTGAAGGCCGAATAGAGCAGGCCCAGGGAGTGGGGGAAGTGCAACTCTTCGAGCAGGTCCAGCTTGTTGTCCCGGCCGTGGGCCAGGCTGGTGGTGGCCCATTCGCCCACGCCGTCAAGGGTGAGCACGGCGGCCGACTGGAAGGGGCTGGGGAAAAAGGCGCTGGCAGCATGGGACTGGTGGTGCTCGCAGAAGTACCGCGCCTTTGCGTCACCGGCGTCGATGGAGCGCAGGGCGGCGCCAATATCAGCCGGGATCCACAGCTTTTCGCGTAACCACACCGGCATCGCCATCAAGAATGGGCGCAGGCCGCGGGGGGCGGTGGCGAAGTAGGTCTTGGCGATGCGGCTGAACTTGGTCATGGGTTTGTCGTAAAAGACCACCACGTCGATGCCGTCTTTGGGCACGTTGCCTTCAGCCAGGCAATAGCGGACCGCCTGCAGCGGGAAACCGGGGTCGTGCTTGCGCCGGGTGAAACGCTCTTCCTGCGCAGCGGCCACCACGCGACCGTCCTGTACCAGGCAAGCGGCCGAGTCGTGATAAAAAGCACTGATGCCGAGGATGTTCATCGACCCACCTCGGGCTTTCGGTCCGGCAGGCTGCCGACTTCGCGCTGGGCGGCCCTCGCGGCGCGGTCTTCCTGCAGAAACAACCGCTCGATATTTCCGTCGGCGGTCTGAGGCCGGCGGCTGATCCAATAGGTCCAGCGCTGATCACGGAATTTGCGGTGCAGCGGGTCACGGCCGCGCAGGCGCAACCAAAGTGCGACCGGCAGAAAAAAGAGAAAGAAGAACGGGACGAGTAGGATGTAGGTCAGGCCTGTGCCCACCAGGCGCCCGAGGGTTTGGCCAAAGGCGTGCACCGGCCGGTAGGCTGCGGGCAAAACAAAGCCGAGGAACAGGACCAGAACCGCCAGAATCCCGACAATGCGCCCAGCTATCAGATGACCCAGTCCAAATTGCAGCCCCATTGAGACCACCATCATGACCAGGGTCTGGGTGACCGCGGCTTGGCGCAGGCGAGTCTTCGGGTCTGCGGATTTCGGCTCCGGCTGACGCCAGTTCCAGGTCACTTGCAGAACTTTGGGAGATGTTGGGGGCATGCAGGGTGTCCGGATCGTTGGCGAACGAGTGTAAAGGAATTGCCCCGGCAGTACCGGGGCAACCCTGTCTGTTGACAACAATTATAGCAGAAATCAGCGGCAGTTTAGCCCCTGATTTTACCAACCTCGTCGGTCAGCGCCGGCACCACGTCAAACAAGTCGGCCACGATGCCGTAGTCGGCCACCTTGAAGATGGGCGCGGCGGCGTCCTTGTTGATCGCCACGATGCATTTACTACTGCTCATGCCCGCCAGATGCTGGATAGCGCCGCTGATACCGCAGGCGATATACAGGTTCGGTCCGACGGTCTTGCCCGTCTGGCCCACCTGGTGTGAGTACTCGACCCACTCAGCATCGACAATGGCGCGGCTGGCACCAGAGGCTGCGCCCAGGGCGTCGGCCAGCTTTTCGATCAGGGCATAGTGCTCGGCGCCCTTGATGCCCCGGCCGCCACTGACGACGATCTCGGCTTCGGTCAACTCGACCTTGCCACCGGCGCTGGCTTCGATGCTCTTGACGACGGCCTTGGGAGTGATCCCGGCCGTGCCAGCGTCAAAGCTTTCGACGGTGCCGCTGCCGG
>DAOVTU010000578.1 GCA_030632925.1 Candidatus Krumholzibacteriia bacterium
GCCGGCGTCGCTGTGCCCCAGGCCCGGGTCAAGGTTTTGGGTGCCAAAAAACTGGAAGAAACAGGTCCCGTGCTGGTGACCCACTGGGGCCTCAGCGGTCCGGCCGTGCTGCGGTTGTCAGCCTGGGGCGCGCGCCATCTGGCAGAGTGCGATTTTGTCTGTGAAGTGATGGTCAACTGGTGTCCGGAGTTGGGTCCGGAACAGATCGATGAATCGTTGCAGGACGAAACCCGTGCCAACGGCAGGCAACAAATATCCAGCAACGGGCCCTTTGGCCTGCCCAAAAGATTGTGGCAGGCCCTGGTGGCGGCCGCCGGCATCGGCGAAGACGCGCGCTGGGCCGACCTGGGCAAACAGCCCCGTCGCAAGCTGGCCGCCCGGGTGGGCGAAAGCATTTTTCAGGTCAACGGCCAGGCTCTCAACCGGGAAGAGTTCGTCACCTGCGGCGGCGTGCCCTTGAAGGAAGTCGACTTCAAGACCATGGGCAGTCGGGTGTGCGCCGGACTGTTTTTGGCGGGTGAGGTGCTGGACATCGACGGCATCACCGGCGGGTACAATTTCCAATCCTGTTGGACGACCGGATGGTTGGCGGGCTCAGCCATGGCCCAATACACACCAGACAGGCGCTAGTGGACTGTTGTTTCGACCGTCCGTTTCTGATATGATTCCCCTTCATCATCCGAAAAGGGGAACCATCATGTCACATGTTATCGCCCGGACCCGCCTCGCTATTCTCGTCATCATATTCATCACAATCTGCAGCGCCCTGAGCGCCTCCGCCTTCGATGAAGTTGGTGTCTATTGGGACAACAGCTACACTCAGGCCCACACAGCAACCTCCACCGCCTTCGAAACCGTCACTGGCTACATCGTGATCAAGGAGCCCGCCCTGGGCGGCAGCGTCCTTGCCTGGGAATGCGCCGTGAACCTGGCAGGCCCGGCTGTCGTGACCGGGTGGACCATCGAAGGCCAGGCCATCAACGCCCAGACGCCACCAAATTTTGCCGTGGGTCTGGCCTCGCCGTTGCCTTCGTCCGCAGCCGTCATGGTCGCTTCGTTCCAACTGCTGGTGACCGACTACCCAGTGCCCATCGAGATCTCCCTCGAACCCATCTACTTCGCATCCATCCCCGGCCAGATGGCCTACATTGACCATCTGGACCCTGAGCAACTGCGGGTGATGATACCAGTCACCGGCGAACCCTTGGTCGCCACCGTCAACGGCAACACCGGCACCTGGTGCGGCACCGACTGGCAGTCGGTCGTGTATTTCGGGCCGGTCGTCATCGGTGAATCCCTGACCCGCTCGTTCTACGTCGACAGCTGCGGTGGCTCGAGGTATCTCGACATTGGCTTTTCCTGCAGCGACCCGACTTTGGAACTGACCGGACTTTCCGGCGTGGTGGTCATTCCTGACAGCAGCTACATCCAAATTGAAGTTACATACACACCAACCGAAGCGGTGGGCCTGGATTGCACTTTGGTCCTCGGCGAAGGCTGGGCCGTCCCCATCTTCGGCATCGGCGAAGAACCCGTCGCCGTGATCGCCCCCACTCCCTTGGCCATCCAGACCAACGGCCAGATCGAACTGGAATGGCCGGCCCGCGCCGCCGAAGGTGACCGTTACCACGTGTACCGCAAAGACCCCCAGGGCCGCGAAGATCGCCTGACCGATACGCCCCTGCTGGCCACGAACGCCACGGTGCGCTTCAGCGACCAGCCGGACTATCCCGGCGGCACAGTCTTGCGCTACAGCTACGGTGTCATGCACGGCGAAGTGGAATTGAGCCGCAGCCCCGAGGTCGAGGTCACGGTCAAGAGCCTGCCCCAGGTCACGACCCAACTGCTGGCCAACGTGCCCAACCCGTTCAACCCGCAGACCAGGATCCGTTTCGATCTGGCCCGCAGCGAACAGGTTCGCGTGACGGTTTTTGATGTGACGGGACGCTTGGTCAAGACGCTGGTCAACGAGCAGCGCAGCGCGGGCGAAAACAGTGTCATCTGGCAGGGTCGCGATGAGGCGGGACGGCCCGTTTCCAGTGGCGCCTACTACGTGAGGCTGGAAACCGACGGCCGGATTGATCACCAAAAAATCATGATGTTGAAATAGAAATAATTTCTGATTTGATCGGCGAACGACCCGGCTCTCGGGTCGTTCGCCTTTTTCATGACCTATTGGTAATCTAGCGGAACATCGACTTCAAACTGCCCAGGCTGGTCTTTTCGGTGGCCACGCGACTCGAAGGCCCCCAGATGTCAACGACGCTCGAGTTGGAGGTCACAACAGTCCCGTTCACGCTCTCCTGAATCCCACGCACATTGGGCGCGTACCAACTCGTCAGCAGGTTTCCGGCTTGATCAATTTTGAACGCCGTCGGTGTCCCCGAGCCATTGAGGAGGCTCACCACCCAGATCGTACCCGTGGGCCCGACGTCCATACCAATCGGCAGCACAACCCCTGCAAAGCGGTACACTTCCTCGATAAACACACCGTTGGGATTCATCCGCTTGATGCGGTTGGTGGACTGATCCCACTCGACGGTCAGGACGTTGCCGTCCGCGTCGAAATCCACTTCCTGAACGCCGATGAAGTTGTCGTCTTCGGAGCCCCAGACGCCCCATTTGAACTTGTAGGTGCCGGCAGAATCGAAAACCTGCATGCGATGGTTGCCCCAGTCACAAACATAGATGTCCCCGTTGGGGTGCACGGCAATACCACGGGGAGTCATGAGCTGGCCATCTCCCGAACCAAGGCCGCCAAAAGCGAATTGGAATACGCCGGTGCTGGAAAATTTCTGGACCCGGTGGTTGTCCTTGTCGGATACGAAAATGTTGCCCGCTGCATCCAGGGCCAGGTTTTCCGGAGCATCGAATTGACCATCGCCAGTGCCGCGGCCTGAACCAATGGTTTCGACATACACCCCATCCGCATCGTACTTCACGACCAGCGATTTGAAACTGCTGACCGCATACATGTTGCCCACATCGTCAA
>DAOVTU010000177.1 GCA_030632925.1 Candidatus Krumholzibacteriia bacterium
ACCGGTCGGTCCCAGGTTCAAGTCCTGGTGGGCCCACCACAAAGTTTTCGCTAACTTTTTGGTGACCGCCGGTAGCGGTGTACCGAGAGAAATATGATGGGCGTTTAGCTCAGCTGGCTAGAGCGCTCGCCTCACACGCGAGAGGTCACTGGTTCGAGTCCAGTATCGCCCACCATCATTTTTCAAAAGTTGCCGCACGAACAGGACCGATCTTGCGAGGCCATCTTCGGCGGAGACCGCAGACCTTTGCTGTTGATGTCTTGCAGATCCGAGTTCGAGTGAACGGAGAGAGGACGCCATTGGCGTCTTCTTTTTTTTTGGTATCTTCTTTTTATATCCGAATTGTTTGATACCCAACGCTCGGCGGTGGTATGATGCGATTGACCATCAACCCGAAAGAGGCCACGTGGACGAAAAGGTGCTGATCAACCTGCTGGTGGAAGTCGCTGGTCTGGAAGAAGACCTGGCCGCCGCTGAGCACACCTTGTCCCACCACGCGACGCGGGGGCGGGATCTGCGCGAGTTGCAGGCCGAATACGAAGAAGATGCGGCCCTGGCCGAGGCGGGCGACCAAAGTGCCAACGTCCGGTTACGGGGCAAGGAAAACGAGATCCGGGCCAATGAGACGGCCCTGGCCCTGAAGCGGGACCAGATCATTGGGGTCAGTGACCGGCGGCAACACCAGGCCCTGCAACGGGAAATTTCCGGCCTGCAGCAGAAACTGGAAACCCTGGAAGATGAAGCGATGGCCCTGCTGGCTGCCGTGGAAGCTGCCGAGGGCGGCCGGGAAGATGCCGAAGCCGACCGGGTGAAGCAGGAAACCAAGGGGGAGTCCGAGATCGGCCGCCTGGAGGGGGAGGCCGCAGAAGCGGCGACCGCCCGGGACAAATTGGCCTTGGACCTGGCGCGTTTGGTGGGCATGTTGCCCGAAGCCGTCAAACGTCACGTGCAGCGATTGCAGAAAAACGGGGGGCCGGCCGTGGTGCGGGTCCAGTCCGGGGCCTGCGGCGGGTGCTTTGGTCAGTTGCCCACCCAGCAGGGGATCGATGCCGACAAAGGCCGCACGTTGGTGCGCTGCGCCGGATGTGCCTGCTATGTGGTGCACCGTCCGTGGCGTTGATAAGAAATCATCGGCGGGCTTGAGCTGCCGCGCGATCACCTGATCCAAATCGGAAAGCGACTCACATGAAAAAGCGACTCACATGAATCCGGCCAATCCCGAAACCCTCAGCGAACTGCTCAAGACCCTTGAGCGCAGTGGTGAGTTGCGCTCCCTGGCCCGGGAATGTGGCCTGTCGGTGCGCGAGTTGCGCCGCCGGTTGTCCATTTGGCGGCGCGAATTGGTGACGGCCGACGAAGCGCCCCTCTCCGATACGGCGGAAGTGGCGGCGCCCAAGGCGAAGGCCGCGGCCTCGCGCAAAGGTGCGAAGGAAACATTCCCAGCCTTGGTCTCGGCGGCTGACCTGGAAGAAAGCCCGCTGCCCAGCAAGGGGCAGCCCATCATGGAATTGCACACTGATGGCGCCAGTCGTGGCAATCCCGGACCGGCGGCCGTGGGGGTGGTGTTCGGCATCAAGGGTGGCGAAAAAGTGGCCGAGTATTGCGAGGCCATCGGCAAGGCCACCAATAATGTGGCGGAGTACCGCGCGGTGGTCGCAGCCCTGGAACATTGCCAGCGTTGGGGGGTGCGCCGGGTGCATCTGAAAATGGACAGCGAACTGGTCGTGCGGCAACTGCACGGGGCGTATCGCGTCAAAAGCCCGGACCTGCGGCCCCACTACCAGCAGGTGATGTTTTTGACCAAGGGGCTGGACGAATTCCGGGTTTCCCACATCAAACGGGCCCAAAATGCCCACGCTGACGTTCTGGCCAATCGCGCCCTGGACGAAAAGTAACTTTTGAGGCCGCTGGAGTTGTCTGGCGGCAGATCCGTTTTTTACCCCGTCTGGCCGCAAATTCCTGTGACATCCCTCGGTATTGGGTTTATCATGTCCGTGTGAGAAGTCGGGGAGGCAATCGCGTGCTTCCCAAATCTTGTATTTCGGGAGGTTCGAGGAAAGTCCGAGCTCCGCAGGGTATGGTGCTGGCTAACGGCCAGGGGGAGCAATCCCACGGAAAGTGCCACAGAAAATATACCGCCGGAGTCGCTTGCGACTGCGGTAAGGGTGAAATGGTGAGGTAAGAGCTCACCGCGCCACTGGTGACAGTGGTGGCAGGGTAAACCCCACCTGGAGCAAGACCAAATAGTGGAGGATGAGACGACCCGTCTCGTTATGACTCCCGGGTAGGTCGCTGGAGGCCGTCAGCAATGGCGGTCGGAGATACATGACTGCCGCCGACAAGACTGCCCTTCGGGGTTAGTTGCGTTGGTAACAAAACTCGGCTTACGACCGGCTTCTCACGTCTGACCGCAGCGATGTCCCTGAGCGGAAGAGGCGTGTTTTTTGGATTCCAGACCCGACAACTCGGGAGCTCCTGAAGCTCCTCTTGAACTCGACAACTGCCTGGGTGCGTCTGCTCCTGCCGGTGATGCCGACGACCGTCCGGGATTGCTCTCGGGACGCCCGTGGCAGGCCGACTACGCTGTGGCCGATGACATCGTGGCCAAAATCCGGCGTGAGTTCCCCCTCGACATCCAGGTTTCCGACTGTCTGCTCAAGGTGCTCGCTGGCCGCGGCGTGACCGAGGCCATGGAACTGGATCACTTCTTCTATCCTTCCCTGGACCAGTTGCACGACCCGTTCCTGCTGCAGGAAATGGACATCGCGGTCGAACGCATGTACCAGGCCGCGCGGGATGGCGAACGTGTCGCCGTGCATGGCGATTTTGACGTGGACGGCATCACGGGCAGCGCCCTGCTTTTTGAAACCATCAGCGCCTTGGAAGTGGACGGCTCAAAGGTTCTGCCCGAGCCGGCGTTTATTCCTGATCGAGCGACCGATGGTTACGGTGTGGCGGCGCGCAAAATTCGGGAGTGGGCCGGTCTTGGCGTCACCCTGCTCGTCACCGTCGACACTGGCGCGGCCGCCATCGAGGAAATCACCCTGGCCCGTGAACTGGGCCTCGATGTGATCGTCCTGGATCATCACATTTTCGAAGAGCGTCCACCGGCCACAGCTCTGGTCAACCCACGCAGAGACAAGGCCACATATCCCAATAACGAATTGTGCGGGGTTGCGGTCGCCTTCAAGTTTGCCCAGGGGCTGAAGCAGCGCGATCCGTCTTGCCTGGCCGACGACTTCCTGTGCAGCGTGTTGGACCTCGTGGCCATGGGGCTGGTCGCTGACCAGATGGCACTCGTTGGGGAAAACCGGATCCTGGTCAAAAAAGGGCTGGAGAGGTTCAACGACCGGGCAACCATCCGCACCGGCGTGGCGGCTTTACTTTCGGTGGCCGGATTGGACCGCGGTTTCCCGGTCACCACTGGCGACTTTGCCTATCAATTGGCGCCCCGCATCAATGCCTGCGGGCGCATCGGTCGGGTCATGTCGGCCCTGGAACTTTTGCTGACCAAGGATCCCGCGCGGGCCAAGGAACTGGCCGACGAAGCCGACCGCACCAATACCCGCCGCAAGGAACAGGACCAACTGCTCAAGGAAGAGGCCATCAATATGGCCGTGCCCTACGTGAAGCAGGGGGACCCGGGCCTGGTTCTGGCGTCGTCGGGGTGGCACAAGGGCATCATCGGCATCGGCGCGGCGCGACTGGTGGAACAATTCCAGTTGCCGGTGGTGCTGATCTCGGTCGAAGGCATGGAGGCGCGCGGCTCGGCGCGCAGCGTGCCCAACGTGGATGTGAAATCCCTGTTGGACCAGTGCAGCGAACATCTGGTGCGGCACGGTGGCCACGCCCAGGCGGCGGGCATGACCCTGCGCTCCGGTGAGGTCGAAGCCTTCCGTGAAGCTTTCCTGACGGCCTTGCGCAACGGGCCCCAGTCCGGCCCGGTGCCCGAAAGTTTTGATCTGGATCTGAACCTGCCCGGCATGGGGGCCCGCGACGTGGCCAAGTTGGTCAACCAGTTGGAGCACATGGAGCCTTTCGGCTCGGGCAACCGCAAACCGGTTTTTCGCAGCACGGGCTTAAAATTGCAAAAGCCGCCAACCTATCTCAGTGGTGGCGCGCACCTGCGTTTCTCGTTCCGCGGGCCGGCCCGCCCTTCGGGCGACGACACTCCGGCTCTCGGTCGCGAGTTTGTTTCCTTCGGCAGTGGCGACGCCTGGCGGCGCATGCTCCAGGAGCAGCGTCTCAGCGCTGGGGCCCTGCTCGAAAAGGAATGGGACATCCTGTTCCAGATCAGCCGCAGCACCTTCCGTCCCCGCAGCGGCAATTACGACCCGGTGCAGCAACTGCTGGTCGACATCCGGCCCGCGAGGTCGTGAGCCGGCCATGAGCAAGTCCCGAGCGGCAGAACCGGTTGATCTGAGGCGGATGATGGAGGACCTGTGGAAACAGGTGCACCTTTACAACCCCCAGGCCGACGAGGACAAGCTGTGGTTCGGATTCCGCTTCGCCAAGGCCGCCCACGAAGGGCAGTTCCGCAAGAGCGGCGAGCCCTTTTTTGCCCACGCCTTGACCGTGGCCAGCATCCTGGCCGACCTGCGTTTGGATGCCGATACTCTCATTGCCGCCATGGTCCACGATGTGGTCGAAGACACGGACTACGAGATGGAGGACATCAAGCAGCGTTTTGGGCAGGATGTGGCGTTGATGGTCGACGGCGTCACGAAAATCAGCAGCATCCGGACGGTGAACAAGGATGCGCGCAAGGCCGAGACCTACCGCAAACTGGTGCTGGCCATTGCGCAGGATCCGCGCACGGTGCTGATCAAGCTGGCCGACCGTTTGCACAATATGCGCACGTTGAGTTTTCTGGCCGAAGACCGGCAGCAGGACATCGCCCAGGAAACGATGGATGTCTACATCCCGCTGGCCAATCGCTTCGGCATCGCGAAGATCAAGTGGGAGCTGGAGGACTTGGCCTTCAAGGTCCTGCAGCCCGAGCGCTATTTTGAGATCGAGGCGGGCATCAACCAGACGCGGGCCGAGCGTGAGCGGCTGATCGAAAAAATCGTGGCACCGTTGAAGTCTTCACTGGACGAAGCTGGCGTGCAGAGCAGGGTCTTCGGGCGGCCGAAACATTTCTATTCCATCTACCGCAAGATGAAGGACCAGGAAATTGGGCTGGACCGGGTCTATGACCTGCTGGCCATCCGGGTCATTGTCGAAACCAAGGCCGACTGCTACCACGCCCTCGGCACGTTGCACAGCCACTTCCCGCCCTTGTCCGATCGCATCAAGGACTACATCGCCACGCCCAAACCCAATCTGTACCAGAGCATCCATTCGACGGTGCGGGTGCCGGGGGGCAAGTTCATCGAAGTGCAGATCCGCACGGCCGAGATGGACGAGCGTTCGGAGCTGGGCATCGCCGCCCACTGGCGTTACAAGGAAGGCGGCGGCGCCGACAAATCCGATCTGGCCGACATGGTCCAGTGGCTGCGACAAATCATGGAGTGGGAAGAAGACGTCGACGACGCCCGCGAGTTCATGGAAACCCTCAAGGTGGATTTTTTCCGCGACGAGGTGTTTGTCTTTAGTCCCGGGGGCGATGTTTTTCAGTTGCCGCGCGGTGCCACGCCCCTCGACTTCGCCTTCACGATTCACAGCGAGGTCGGCTTCCGTTGCATCGGGGCCAAAGTCAATGGCCGCATCGTGACCCTGCGCAGCGAGCTGAGCAACGGCGACACGGTGGAAATCCTGACCAGCAAGACGCCGAGCCCCAGCGCCAGTTGGCTCGAAGTGGTCAAGACCAGCCGGGCCAAACACCACATCCGGCGCTGGATCAAGGCGACCCAATTCCAGGAAAGCACCAAGCTGGGACACGATATTCTGGAGCGGGAATTGAAGCGGGCCCACCTGAACGTCAAAGTCGACGACCTGCTGGATGTGGCCCAGCAAATGGGCTACAACGAATTGGACAAACTTTTTGCAGCCGTGGGCCGTGGCGAAGTCACCCACATGAAAGTGATCGGCCGGGTCACGCCGGCACCCGAGTCGCCGGCTGAAAAGGTCTTCTCCAAGGGCAAGGAACTTTACGACAACCTGCTGCGCCGCTCGACCACCGGCGTGCGCGTGGCAGGCGTCGACAACCTGATGGTGAGTTTCGCCCGCTGTTGCCAACCCATCCCCGGCGACGGAATCGTGGGTGTGATCACCCGCGGCCGTGGCGTTTCAGTACACCGGGCCGGATGTTCGAATCTGAACGATCCCAACCTGGGCCCCGAGCGCATGATCGATGTCAGCTGGGACAGCAGCCCCGACCAGACCTTTACCGTCAAGCTGATCATCATGGCCCAGGACCGGGCCAATCTTTTGATGGATATCAGCAACGTGATCAGCCTGACCAATACCAACATCAACAGTGGTGAGTTCACGGCCGAAGACGATCTGGCCAAGGTCACCCTGGTGGTCGAGGTCCGGAACTTGAACAAATTGGAAAA
>DAOVTU010000443.1 GCA_030632925.1 Candidatus Krumholzibacteriia bacterium
CAGCAATCCACCCCAGCTCAAGATCCTGCTGCCACCTGGGCAAGCTGACATCTGGGGGGCAGTGTTTGCCGGATTTGCTGGGGACCGGGTTGAAATTCTGCCGAGCATGCCTTTGCCTGCGGTCAAGCAACTGCTCGCTTCCGCCCAGGGTTTGATCAGTGTCGATGGCGGCGTGATGCACATGGGCGTGGCGCTGGGGGTGGCAACCCTGGGACTTTTTGGCCCCACTGATCCGGCTATCTGGTTTCCCTACGAAAGCATGGGACCCTATCGGGTGTTGATGCACAAGCCGCACTGCCACCCGTGCGATCGGCACGAATGCGGAGAATTCATTTGCCTGCCGGAATTGAAACCGTCCGAGGTGCAGGCTGCGGCCCTGGATTTGTTCGGCCAGGCCACAACGGATTCGGCGGAGGTTTTGCCATGATCGCAGGCGTGCAAACCGAACAGAAATTTCGGCGCATCCTGCTGATTCGGCGCAAGGCCCTGGGCGATGCGCTGGTGACGATGCCGGCGGTGCTGGAAGTGGCCCGCGCCTGGCCCGAGGCTGTCATCGACCTGGTGATCGATCGTCCTTTTGCGGGTCTGTTGGCCGATCTGGCACCACAGGTGCGCGTGATCTCATGGCCACTGCCGGCTGGCGAATCCTGGCTGCGGAAACTGCGCCAGGGACGGTACGATCTGGTTATTGATTGGCTGGGTAATCCGCGCACGGCGTTGTGGACGGCCTTAACCGGGGCCCAAGTGCGGGTGGGTTACGATCTGCCGCGAAGAAACTGGGCGTACAACGTCAAAGTGCCTCGCAATCAAGAGGGCGAAACATCACTGCGGGGATTTGCCGGTGAGGCTTTTCTGGATCCCCTGCGCAGCCTGGGGCTGCAACCGGGACCGTGGCGGGATGGTTTCGCCGCCGAACATGCCCACACCGAGGCAGGCGTCAAAGCGGTTCGCCCCGAAATCCGCACCTGGGTGGACCAATGGCTCAAGCGACCAGGCACACCGGTGGCGGTGATCATGAGCGCGACCTGGCCCGCCAAAATGTGGCCCGCCGAGCACGTATCTGAACTGTTGGCCGAACTGCCGACCGTTGGCGCCAATCCTGTTTTGGTGACCGGACCGGGTGATGAGTGGTTGCTGGAAGCCTTGCCGGGACACTTGGGCGAGGGATTGGTGGCGCCCAATACGAATCTGCCGGAATTGGCGTACCTGATGGCACGGGCGGCGCTGTTTGTGGGTACGGACTGCGGTCCGCGGCACTTGGCGGCCGCCATGGGATTGCCCACCGTGACCATCTTCGGCCCCACAGACCCGGGCGGATGGAACCCGCCGACCCCGGATCATGTTTCGGTCAAACACCAGGTGGACTGCTCACCTTGTGATTTGACCGTTTGTCCGGTGGCTGGGCATCCGTGCCTGAAGGACTTGAACAGCGGCATGGTCATTGCAAAGGTGACCCGCATGTTGGCAAGTATTCGGAAGGAATAGGCCGTGAACCGAGAAAAGCAAATCAGAGTGGCGTGTTGGCAGGCATTTCTTGCCGGATGTGCCGCCGTTTGCCTGTGCCTGAGCCTGACCTGGGGGACGGTGCTGGGCAGTGATTTGCCGGAGGATCTGAAGCCTGCGCCCACCGTATTTGGCCCGGGCGAGAAGATGGTTTTTTCCATTGGGTATGGCCCGGTCAATGCCGGTGAAGCCGAGCTCGAAGTGGTTGGCCTGACGACCTACCAGGGGCACACTTGTTACGAGTTGCAGAGCAAGGCCAACAGCAATCGCTTTTTCTCGTCTTTCTTCAAGGTGCGCGACAAGATTTCCAGCTACATGGATGTCGAATTGCTCTACAGCCGCTACTTCCACAAGCGCCTGCGTGAGGGCGACTACAAAAAAACCGTCGAGATCAGTTTTGACCATCAGGACGAGCTGGCAAAGTACGCCGATGGGCGCGAGTTCGACATCATGGCTGGCATCCAGGATGTATTGTCAGCTTTCTACTTCGTGCGCAATCTGGACCTGGGTTCGGGTGACACCTATTCACTGCTCGCACACAGCAGCCGAAAGACCTATGATCTTCAGGTTATTGTGCACGGTCTGGAAACCGTGACCGTCGAAGCCGGCACCTTCGAGTGTTATGTGGTCGAACCGGTGCTGCAGGGTGAAGGCCTGTTCAAGCACGAAGGCAAGATCACTATGTATGTGTCAAACGATCAGTACCGGGTGCCGGTGTTAATCAAGACCAAGGTGCCCGTGGGGTCCATCGATGTGGAACTCAAGGAATTTCGGCCCGGCCAACCCCTGCGGGAACGCCCCGCTTTTACCCGCTGACACTGCCTGGCAGTAGCAGGAGAATTGCGCCATGTCCCAAGCCGATCAGGCGCCGTCTTTTGTGCCTCATCCTCATTGGCTGAATCCGGCCCGTACAGACGAGCGGAATTTCAGTTGGATATTCCTGCTGTCCATGACCCTGGTGGGCGCGGCCCTTCGCCTGCTGGAATTGACGGGCCCTTCCCTGTGGGTTGATGAGATGCTCACCTGGCAGGCTGTCCAGCCGGGATCCGACCTGGTTTTTTGGCAGCAAGTTATAGATACGATTCAGGGGCCGCTCTATCTGGCTACCATCTGGCCGTTGCTGCAGATGCAGGACTCGGCAATGATGATACGCCTGCCTGCGCTGGTGGCGGGAATCCTGGCGGTGCCATTGTTTGGCTGGCTGGCCTTCCGCACCCTCGAAGGCCGGGCTGCCCGGTTGGCCCTGCTGCTGTTTGCCCTGAACCCTTTTCACATCTGGTACAGCCAGGAGGCCCGCGGTTACGCGTTCCTGATACTGTTGGCCATCGTGACGGCGCTGATCTATCTGGCCATGGTGCGGCGAGGACCGTCGCCCGGTTGGGCGGTGGCCTTTGCGCTGTCAGGCGCGGCCATGGTATTGAGCAATCTGTCGGGTGTTTTCCTGCTGGCAGCCATGGCCCTGTCCGTAGTGATCGTGCATCGTCCGGACAAGCCCGCTGGATGGGGCTGGTGGGCGTTGGCGTTTGGATTGGCAGCGGTTCTGGTGGCGCCCTGGTTGTTGAAGGCGTCTGGCATCTGGGCGGTGGATCGCCTGGTTCCGGGCGCGGGCACGGGCGAGGCCCTGCGCGGCGAAACGACCTTCTCACCGCTGGCCCTGCCCTATGCGGTTTACACTTTCTTCTTCGGTTATAGCCTGGGTCCGTCGCTGCGGGAACTGCACGCCCCGGACCGGATGGCAGTCCTGATGGGCTACTGGCCGGTGCTGGCTTTGGGTGCCGGAGCGGTGGGACTGGCTCTGTTGGCGGGCTTGCAACGTCTGGACCGGCGGCGGGTGGCCCTGTTGATTTGGACGGCCCTGCCGGCCCTGTTGCTGGTGGTGCTGGCCATGCGCAATATCAAACCCTGGAACGCCCGGTATGTGTCGGTGGTCTTGCCGTGGTTGCTGCTTTTGGCAGGCGTTGGACTGGCTCGGTTGCCCCGTTTGGCCGGCTTGTTGGTGACTGCGGTATTGGCCGGTTTGACCCTGTGGTCTCTCGGGGGCTACTACGGAGACGAGAAATTCGAGAAAGCTGACTTGCGCCAGGCCGTCGCCCTGGTCAACGAGGCTCAGCCGCCCAGTCGGGTGGTGCTGGTGCCGGTGGTGACTTCGGTTTATCGCTATTATGACGGCGATGCGCACGTGCTGTTGAACAGCTATGGGCAGGCTCCGTTGATCGACCGTGAGGCGGCCCAAAAGTTTGTGGCCGAATCTCTCGGAGGCCATGACTATTGCC
>DAOVTU010000097.1 GCA_030632925.1 Candidatus Krumholzibacteriia bacterium
CAACGCGCCCAAAGTGGTGCCCAGTTGGCGCAGAGCCGCGGGCCCGATCCGGCCACTGGCAGCCCTTCCGGCCAGGCGCTCCAGATCCCCCACCCGACGCAGGATCGCCCGCAGGTCTTCCCGCCAGTTGCGGTTCTCCAGAGCCTCGCCCACTCCGGCGTGCCACCCCTCCAGCTCATCCAGATCGGTCATGGCCTCGGCCAGGCGCAGCTCCAAAAAGCGGCGGCCCATGGGCGTCAGCGTACCGTCAATGTGGTGAATGAGCGTACCCACGCCCCGGTCGCCCCGGAACGTGCGGAAAATTTCGAGATTGCGCAGGGTCTCTTCATCCAGAACCAGCCGGTCGCCACGGGCGCTGAAGCGTAAGGTCGTGACCTGGTCGGGACGGCGCATGCTCAGGGCGCCCAGATAGCGCAGCATGGCGCCGGCAGCGGTCGAGGCCGGCTCGCGCAGTTCGTCTTCCAGGCCAAAGGCGGTCAGGTTGGCCGTTTCGAAATGGCTCAGCAGGGTTTGCCGCGCAAAATTCGGATGGAACCAGGCGGTGTTGGCCTGATTGATGACCACGTCAGGCAGCGAGGCGCGCCAGCCATTGATGAGCTCCTGATCGGTTTCTTCGCTGACAATGACCTCTTTGACCGGATGCCGTTGGCACAGGCTTTCGAGGGTGACCTTCTCGGTTCCGCAGCGGAAGTCGCCGGTCGAAGCATCGAGCAGGGCCCAGCCGTCGAATCCATTTTGGCGGGGCAACCAGGCCAGGCAATATCGCCCGCTGCTGGTTTCCAACAGTTCCGGTGAAGTGGCCGTGCCCGGACTGATGATCTCCACCACGTCGCGCTTGACCAGCCCCTTGGCCTCGGCCGGATCCTCGATCTGTTCGCAAATGGCCACCGTGATGCCGGCGCTCAAAAGTCGGGTGATGTACGTGTCGATGGCGTGGTACGGAACGCCGGCCAAGGGCACCGGATGTTCCGACTTGGCATCCCGGCTGGTCAGTGTCACGCCGGCCACTTTGGCCAGGGTCTGTGCATCCTCGAAAAATGTCTCGTAGAAGTCGCCCATTCGAAACAGCAGCAGCGAACCCGGATGGCGGCCCTTGACCTCCATGTATTGGGCCAGCATGGGCGTCAGCTTGGGTCCGCCCGTGGCGTTGTTCTGGTCCGGTTTGGCGGGAGATTTGCGACGAGCCATGAATCAGTTGCCGGTCTGGTTGCCGGCGCCGGCCAGGTCGGCCACGATGACCTCAATGCCCAGGCGCCGTTGCAATTGTTTGGCCTCGCTGCGGGCAAGGGCGGGATTGACGAAGTCGCCGGTGCGGACCTTGTAGAGGAATTGTCCTCGTTGGTCCCGCAATTTATCAATGCGCAGATCCGGTAATTCGCTCTGATAGCGTTTGACGAATTCGAGGGCCAGTCCGCGGTCGCTGAAAGCGCCCAACTGCAGGGCGTAGCGCCCCGTGGTATCGACAACCGGCGTGACGACAGTATTCTCAGGGGCTGCTTCGGCCCGGGCGGCCAGTTCCTCGTTTTCGATCTGAATCAGGCGCCGGATTTCGAGCAGCGCCAAACTGCCGGGATCGCTCTGGCGAAGGTTCTCCAAAAGATCTTCGGCTTTGCCTTCTTCTCCTTCGGTGCGGTAGGCGCGCCACAGTCCAGCCGCCAGTCGGTGGGCACCCGCTTCGCCGGTGGCCTTGTTCGCCGACTCGAAGTACCTGAGGGCCAAGGTGGCGTCCTTCTGCTCCAGCCCAATGTCACCCAGGTAATAGCGGGCCAGGACAAATTCCGGATCTGCCGGCCGCACCGACGCCAACATTTCGCGGGCTCGCTGCAAACGACCGATGGCCCGCAGGGACAATCCCGCGCGCAAGTGAACCGCTCCCGGCAGTTCGGTGGCAAATTTTTCGTCAAGCAAAGGCAAAAGCACACCCAACGCCGCCCGGTGGTTGTTCCGGCCGGCTTGAATCTCCGCCACTTCCAGCGCCAGCCGAATGCGCACGGCTTCAGAATAGGTGCTGTTGTTGAGCCCTGACTCCAGCAGCGTCACCGCTTCGCCGGGATCAGTCGTCAACCGGCTTTGCCAAAGGATCTCTTCACCCGGCCGGGCCCCTTCGCCGCCGGTGGAAGCAGCTTCGCGGGCATCTTCATATTGCCCGGCCTGGAAAAGTCCGGCCACGGTGTTGAGGGCAGCCAAGGCAGGCCAAGAGGCCAGCACCACCAGGGCCAGCACCACCAGGGCCAGCATCACCGGAGGCAGCACGACCATAGCCCAGCCCGTCATCATTTTTTTGCGGGAATCCAGACGCATGCTCATCCCACCTCGCCGCTGTTCTGCTGGGCCAGATAGGAATCGAAGCTGCCGCACGAGGGGCAATACCAACGCACGTGCTCGGCACGGTGAGAGCATTTGGTGCAGCTCCAGCCATCGGGCGCTGCGGGCATCGACAGCATGTCCCAGGTGCGGGCCACATCGGTGTCCGGCACATCGGCCATCAGTATGCGCAGGTACGGGGCAGCCGCATCGGGACTGAATCGTGGGCGCCCGGCCTTGGTCTGCAACAGGCGCAAAGCCTTTTCCCGCTGGTCGAGCTTTTCATACAACATGGCCAGATCGATCCAAAGTGAGGCCGGGGCATTTTCGGCCTGGCAGGCGCGTTCCAGGATTGGAATCGTGCGCGCGTATTGGCCGGTGCCCAGCAGCACTTCCTGCAACAGCGGCAGGAAAATGCCCAGCTCTTCGGGGCTGTGCAGCAGTTGTTCCGATGCGACGGTCACGGCCGTCGCCGCATCGTTCTCCATGGCAGCCAGGATGGCAGTCACCAACGCCGCGCGTGATTCTGCCCCGGGCTGATTCTTGACATCCTTGAGCCGGGCGCGGGCTTCCCCGTTTTCGCCATCCAGGGCATGACGCAGGGCCCGGTCCAACTGATAGCTGGCGTAGGCGTTGGCGAACCACTCGTGGTCCCGGCGCGGAGCGTGTTTCGCAGCGCCTTTGAGGGTGCGGGCAGCTTCAGGCGAGTTGCCTTGCCCGTGCCGTTGATAGAAGCGGGCTCGCCAGTAGCGACTCCGGTTTGTCGCATTGCGCAACAAGGTGTCCAGCACCTGGCCCGATTCATCCCAACGCTCAAGGGCGTTGAGGTCTTCGGCCAGCGACAGTCCCACCACGATTTTCTGGGCCAGGGTCAAGTCCGGACGCACCGTCAGGCCACGGTGCAAAACCGCTGCACGTTCAGCATCACCCTGCAGTCTCAGCAAGTTGCCCAGATGCAAAAACGGTTCGACTGCCTGCGGGTCGTCGTGCACAACCTTGTGCAGCAACGCCGCAGCGTCTTCCAGTTCGCCTTCGATCCAAAGTTCGAGAGCGTGCAGGTAGTCGTCTCTTTGGGGTGCGCTGTCTTGTTGACCAAAGGTGCGCCACAAGGCAAAGCCCACGGCTGCGACAGCGACCACGCCAACGATCCAGGGCAGGCTGTTGCTCAATAGGCTATTCACCGGTGTCTTCCTTGGCGGGCAGGGTTTCCTGATGTATAGGCTCCTGCCGCAAAGGCAAAGTGCGCAGGTCGGCGATTTCCTGATCCTTGGCCGTGGCGTCCTTTTTCAGGCGGCTGATGTCGCGGTGAAAACGGAACTCGCGCAGGGCGGCCAAAACGAAACTCGTGGCAAAGCCCAGCAGATAACTGATCACCACCACCCAGTAGATGGAAATGCCCAGGAAGGCTTTCCCAAAGACGTTTATGTCCACCGACTGTCCGCTGTTGGTGACAAAGAAATAGACCAGCGTAAACAGCAACAGCAGAAAACCAAATCCTTTGATAAGCCACATGTGCAATCCTCGTTTCCCCGGTTTTTTAACCGGTCCGGACACTCTGGTCAGTCCTGGATCTCGCCCAGGAAGCTTGTGTTCTTGTAGCCGTTGATGCGGGCGGTGAACTCGGCACCGACCTCAAAATCTCCACCGTGCACGATGATCTTGCGGTTGTTGGCCGTGCGCAAGCGCCAGGATGGCCCTTTGTCCCGCTGGTCCTGATGACGTGCCGGTCCTTCGACCACGCCGGTCCACACTTGACCAACGCAGGCGGTAGCCGCAGCGTTCCACGTTTCTTCCTGCACGGCCAGCAGTTCCGCCAGTCTCCGCTTCTTTTCCTCATCGGGCACATCATCGTCCAGCTTGGCCGCCGGCACACCGGGTCGTTCGGAATACTTGAAGCAGAAGGCCTGATCGTACTTCACCTTGCGGGCCATCTCAAGAGTATCCTGGAAGTCGGCTTCTGTCTCGCCGGGAAAGCCCACGATGAAATCCGTGGAGAAGGTCACATCGGGGATGACCTTGTGGGCGTACTCCACCATTTCCAGGTATCCAGTACTGTTGTAGAGGCGTTTCATGCGCCGCAGAACCCGGTCGCTGCCACTCTGGACCGGCACGTGCAACCAGGGGCAAACCTTGTCCAGGCGCCCAATGGTGTCCATCAGGTGTGGATGCATATCGGTCGGATGCCCGGTCAGGAAGCGTATGCGCTCCAGCCCGTCGATTTCAGCCACTTCCTCAATAAGCTTGGCGAAATCCATGTCCTGTTGCCAGTTGTACGCCGTCACATTTTGCCCCAGAAGTGTGACTTCGGTTCCCCCGCCGGCCACGATGCCAGCAATTTCGGCCACGATGGCCTCGGGCGACTTCTCACTCTGGGGGCCGCGCGTGTAGGGCACGATGCAGTAGGTGCACTTGTAATCGCACCCCTTATGAATGGTCACCAGATGGCTGTTGTTGACGGGGTACAGCGAAGGGGGCGCCACATAGTGGGCGTCCGAACGATGGCCCGTGACCGTGCGTTCGTCATGGGCGTGGGGCGAGATGGTTTTGGCCGTCAGTTTGCCCAGCAGGTCGGGCAGGGTATCGTAGTTGTCCACCCCCACCACCAGGTCGACTCTGCGCTGTCCTTTGCGCAAATCCTTGCCCATGCGTTCGGCCATGCAGCCACAAACGCCGATCACCGGTTGGGGCAGTTCCGTCTTGGTCCGGCGGTGCCGCAAGTCTCCCACGCGGCTGAAAATTTTGTGTTCCGCGAGGTCCCTCACGCTGCAGGTGTTCAGCAGAATCACATCGGCTTCCAAATCATGCTGCACGATGTCAAAACCGGCGTCCTCGAGCAGGCCGTTGATGGCCTGGGAGTCGTAGACATTCATCTGGCAACCGTAGGTCTCGATGTAGACCGAAGCGAGGCCGTTGCCCTTGGGTGGCTTGGTTTGGGCCAAGTCGGGTTGAGTCAGGTCGGGCAGATCGCCCTGAAAGGTGGCCAAGTCAGTCTCCAGTGCCGGTGGGCAGGACGGTGTTGAGTTCTTCGACGATGGTGGCATAGAGTTGCCCGTCGCGATATTCCTTGATCTGGACGTTGACCAGGGTGCCGGGACGACATCCATTATCGGGCACCAGAACCATCACGTAATTGTCAGTCGTGGCGTGTCGCCACTGGGGGTCTTTTTGGGGGTCCTTTGCTTCTGCTTCAATGACCGCTTCGCGCACCGTGCCGATCAAGGCCTGGGCGAATTCCGCCTGCTTGCGGCCGGCCAGTTGGCGCAGGATTTCACTGCGGCGAGTAATCGTGGCGTGTTGCACCTGGTCAGGCATCTCGGCCGCTGCTGTACCCGGACGCGGTGAAAAGCGGAACACGTGCAGATAACTGAAAGGCAGCTCCTCCACCATGCGACGGGTTTCCTCGAACTCTTCATCCGTTTCACCGGGAAAGCCCACGATGATGTCGGCCCCCAGACCAAAATGTGGCACCGTGGCGGCGGCCTGTCGCATGGCGTCCCAGGCCCGTTCGCTGCGATAGGGTCGCTTCATGCGCTTGAGCACACTGCTGCTGCCGCTCTGCAGGCTGATGTGCAGGTGGGGGCGCATGCGTGTGTGATCCCGATAGAAGGCCAGCAATTCCGGCGTGACCTCATTGGGATGAATGCTGCTCAGCCGGATGCGCAGCTCCGGAAATTCGGCCAGCGAAATTTTCAACAATTCCGTCAACTGCACTCGTGTCTCAAGGTCGCGTCCGTAGCCACCGAGGTGAATGCCCGCCAGGATGGTTTCGGGGTAGCCATTGCCCACCAGCTTCTGCAGCTGGGCCCGGATGCTTTCCACACTGCGGCTTCGGCCAGGACCGCGGGCCCGCCAGATGAGGCAGTAGGTGCAGCGCAGGTTGCAGCCGTCCTGGATCTTGACGAAGGCGCGGCTGCGTCCGGTAAATTCGTCGATCAGGGGGGAATCAAAAACAGGGTCGGCGGCGAAATCCTCCACCTTCAGGGTCGGCACTTCATCGCCCAGAACCTGAGGCAGCCACATCTGCACATCGTCTTTGGCGGTGTTGCCCACCACGCCGTCGATTTCGTCGATGCAGGTCAGGGCCTCGGGTTGGGTCTGCGCATAACAACCAACCACCACAACCTTGGCCAACGGATGCCGCCGCTTGACCCGTCGCGCGAGCCGGCGGCATTCCTGGTCGGCCTTGGTCGTCACCGTGCAACTGTTCAGCACGTACAACTGGGCAGGCAGGTTCCAGTCCACGACCTCGATGTCGTAGAGCCCGGCCATGGTCGTCTTCATGCCTTCGGTATCGTATTGGTTCAGGCGGCAACCCAGGGTC
This sequence comes from Candidatus Krumholzibacteriia bacterium, assembly GCA_030632925.1. Lineage (GTDB taxonomy): Bacteria > Krumholzibacteriota > Krumholzibacteriia > LZORAL124-64-63 > LZORAL124-64-63 > JAGRNP01. Next base: position 6,626 of record DAOVTU010000097.1, read on the forward strand.
CAGAACGCGACGCGCAACGGCGTGCCGCCGGATCCGGCCACAGGCGCGGTGCTCATCGGTTGCAGGTCCTGTAGGTCCATGGTCGCGGTCTTTCGAAAGGCGGACAATCCGGGAAAGTGAGAATCCGGCAAATTTGAAAACAGGGGCACAATAAAAAAGAGAGGCGGAGGCCATGACCTCCGCCTCTCTCACAGGCGGACCAACATAGTCTGTCGAGACGGACTACTTGTCCTCTTCTTCCACTTCAGCTGTGTCTTCGGCGGCAGCTTCTTCGACGACTTCTTCGACAACCTCTTCGGCCGCAGCTTCAGGAGCCGCTTCCTCTTTGGTGGTCTCAGTTTCAGCCGGAGCATCAGCCGGAGTATCATCCGGAGCGTCAACAGGAGCCGGCGTCGCCGCCGCTTCCTCAGCCATGATCTCAGCCAACTCGTCGTTGACTTCACCTTCAACCTCGCCAGCGGCGGCTGCGGCCTCATCGGCAGCAACAACATCCTCCAGGCGCGGGTGACTGGTGATGAACTCTTCGGCCGCGGCCTCGTCGTAGTCCTTCAGGCGCTCGGCGATCGACAGGACAATCCGGCGATTCTCCACGTCCATCTTGATGACCTTCAACTCTACCTTTTCCTCTTCCTTGAAGTAGTACTGGGGCTTGTCGAGCTTCGGGATACCGAGGTGACCGATGGGCACGAAGCCCTCCAGGTCCTCGCCCATTTCCACGATCACGCCATGGTCGAGCATGCGGCTGATGGTTCCGTCCAGGTCGTGACCCAGGGGATAATCGTCAGCCAGCGTCGGCCAGGGGTTCTCGTGCATCTGCTTGATACCGAGGCTGATCCGGCGCTTGTTCGTATCGATGTCCAGGATCTGGACCGTGACCGAATCGCCGCGCTTGAGGATCTCCTTGGGGTGACGCACGCGACGGGTCCAGCTCATATCCGAGATATGCACCAGTCCGTCGATACCCTCTTCGACTTCGACGAAGGCGCCAAAGTCAGTAAGATTGCGCACATTGCCCTCGATGGTCGAACCGACCGGGTAACGCTCGATCAGGGTCAACCAGGGATCGCTCTCGCACTGCTTGAGGCCCAGGCTGATCTTCTCGTTGTCCTTGTCGATCTTCAGCACCATCACGTCGACCTCGTCGCCAATGCTGACAACCTTGGACGGGTGCTTGATGTGGCGGGTCCAGCTCATCTCACTGATGTGGATGAGACCCTCGACACCCTTCTCCAGCTCCACGAAGGCGCCGTAGTTGGTGATCGAGACCACGCGACCGCGCACGATGCTCTCTTCGGGATACTTCTCGTCCACGTTGTCCCAGGGGTAGCTTTGCAGCTGCTTCAGACCCAGGCTGATGCGTTCGCGCTGCTCCTCGAAGTCCAGAACCTTGACTTCGATTTCCTGGCCGATGGTGACGACTTCGCTGGGATGCGTAACGCGGCCCCAACTGAGGTCGGTGATATGCAGCAGACCGTCGATACCGCCCAGGTCCACGAAGGCCCCGAAGTCGGTGATGTTCTTGACGACACCGGTGCGGACCTGACCCTTCTCCAGTTCGGAAATGAGGGAGCGTTTCTTCTCTTCACGCTCCTGCTCGAGGACGATCCGACGACTCACGACGACGTTCCGCCGCCGCTTGTTCTTCTTGATGATACGGCAGTGGATCTCCTCGCCGATCATGTCTTCCAGGTTGGGAACCTGGCGCAAGGCAACCTGGCTGCCGGGCAGGAACGTGTCCACATTCCACAGCTTGACCACCAGTCCACCCTTGATACGACGGTCGACGATACCGGACACGACGTCGCCGTTCTCATGGGCGTTCTTGATTTTGTCCCAGACTTTCAGGAA
>DAOVTU010000450.1 GCA_030632925.1 Candidatus Krumholzibacteriia bacterium
CCACGGATCCGTTTGCCGCATTGATCGTGCCTCCATGGGCTTCGACGATGCGGCGGCATATGGTCAATCCCAACCCCATGCTGCCGTTGCGATTGGTATTGAACGCCTCGAAAACCGATTGGGCCTCTGGCGTAGGGAAGCCCGGCCCGGCGTCCCGGATCACGACTGCAACGACGCCGGTCTCCACCGCCAGGCGGACACCGATTATTCGTCGGTCTGCCGGCAGGTCTGCAATGGCCTGCGCGGCGTTGAGCAACAGATTGAGCACAACCTGTTGCACTTCAATCCGGCAGACATTGACCAGCAACGGGGCCGGTGCATAGTCCCGTTCCACGGTGACTTCCTGAGCACGCAGTTCCCGCCCGAGCAAGGCCAGGGTCTCGTCCAGAATGTGGGTCAGGTCCACGACCTCGCGCCCGTTTTCGTCTTGATGCACCAAAGCCCGCAGGTGGGTGATCAAGGCGGCCGCCCGCCGGTCATCCCGGATGATGTCACCCACAACCTCCTGTAGCTGGTCCAGCTTCGGCGGGTCTTGCTCCAGATACCGCTGGGCCACCTGGGCATTGGCCAGGATGGCGGCCAATGGCTGGTTCAGTTCGTGCGCCAGGGAAGAGGCGAATTCGCCCAACAGGTTGGACCGCATAAGGCGGTCCAACTGGTGCCGGGTCTGATCCAGGGCCCGGCTGGTAGCGATCTCCTCGGTGATATCGGCGCCCATGCACAGAACGCCCGAAAAACCGCCCTTGCTATCGCTGAGTCGCAGGACCGTCAGAGCCAACTGGCGGTCTTCGCCCGCGCTGTTCTGCACTTTGATGCGCAACTCACGCGGGGCGTGCGGAAGGGGCTCGTCCCGAAGATCATGGAATACGCCGTCAAAGACATGGGAAGGCAGGAAGTCAGTGGCCGGACGGCCAATGACTTCACTGGAAATCACTCCTCGCAGGCCCAGATAGAACGGGTTCGCATAGCGGACACAGCCCTCAGTATCGACATCCAGCACTATCAGGCGCACGGTCTCAAACAGCATGCGCAAACGTTCCTGGCCGGCGTGCACTTCTTCGCTCAGAGAGCGTGATCGGGCCACATCCTGGGCAATGCCGTAGCTCATCGCCGCCAGGATCGCCACAAAGGCCGCGCTGATAATGGTCGGAGTCCGGATGATCCCGGCATCGACCAGAGGCGTGTGGATGCCGGCAACGACGATAAAGAAGGTGATGGACCCGCCAACAACCACGGCTGCCTGACGGTCGCCACGTCGCCAGGCGGTTAGGCTGGCGTCCACCACAAAGATCATGATCAGGAGGTCAGCAAAGTCGGCCAGGAATTTAAGCGGGTTCGTAACTCCCACGATCTTGAAGTAGGGCTCGCCCCAAAAAGTCTGGGCCGGGTGGAGGGCCAGGATCTCGGAAAAAGTCAGCCCCGTGGTTGAGGAAAAATTGATGACCACGCACAGGCTCCACAGGCCGGTGATGGACCACAGCAACCAGGAACGCCCGGCGGACAGATACGTCCTCACAAACCACGCCATGCACAGCAACGTGACGGCCACCGACAGGTTGCCCAGGCGCATCAGTTCGCCCACTGTAGCCAGATCTGCCGTCTTGGTGAGACTCAACTCCACCAGGGCCTGGACGCCGGCCGCCAGGGCCATGCCGGCCGAAAACAGGTAGGCCCACCTCCTGCGGCGTTCACGCCAGACAGCCAGATGGACTACTCCAATCGTGAAGGCGGTGCCGGCCACAAGGGAGTAGAACATTGTCAGATAACTTATCATGAAATCTATTGCCCGCGCGGGCCGCCGAACCGCCAGACGACACCCAACTTCAGGGTATACCCCGTATAATCCAGAGCCAGGTTGGACCCGTCTTCCTTCACCGCCGTGGCGCCTTCGAACTTGATCTTGCTGATGTCGGCCAGGCGCCAACCCGCCGTCAGTTGCAGGGCCTTATTGCGCGCCAGTGCGTATTCAGCGGTGCCCATGAGTTCCACTGCCAGATCCGTACCCGTCGTTTTTCCCTCACCATAACTGACCGTGCCGCGCTCGACCTTGACGGTGCCGTTGGCGGCCACGAAGCCCAGGCCACCGGCGGCGCCGAGGCTGAAATTCTTCCCCTGCACAGGGGTCCAATAGAGATGCCCCATGAACAGGTTGGCGTCGAGTTTCATGTCCGCCGTCACGTCCACGTCCGTGCCTTTGACATGGCCGTGCTGGATATCCCAGGAGAACCCCATGCCCCAATTCCGGGAAATGTCGCTGCCCATGTGAAAGCTGAGACTGAAGCCGGAATTCAGGTTGGGGAAGTTGAAGCCGTTGATCGATTCATCGTAGAACCGGTAGGTCCCATTGTTGATGTCGTCCATGGCCATGCCGCTGGTGCCAGCGGCCACCTTGAACCAGGAACCGCCTGCCAGAGCCGGCGTGGCCACCAGTATCGACATCAACAGCAACAGGGTTACGTTCCTGTAACTACTAATGTTGTAACGTTTTAAACTTGTCACCAGAAGCCCTCCCGCACCATGCCCCGGGCATGTCATTATTTATTGCAGTAATTCTGTCATGTAGCCGATACCTGAAGTGGGATTACGGTACCACAAAGCCATCGACCTGCCCAGCAATGGCGCCGGTTGGGCTCCAAACGGGAGAGATATTTTCATGAAGACACGCAATTTCAGCTTTTTTGCACGAGTCCTGCTGGTGATGATCGTGGCAGCTGCCTTGGCCGCACCGGCCGCCTTGGCCAAGGACACCCCGCGCAGCGACAGTGCGTTGAACAAAGACCTGCGCACCACGAAACAGGAGTACAAGAAATTCCAGGGTCTGGAATCCAAGCTCCACAGTGCGGCCAACCAGTCGTCCAATACTGCCCGCGAAACGGCTGTCCACAATCTGCAGGACTTCATGGGCGAATGCATCCGGCGCCGCGAGGGTGACCTGAGTGAGATCATGACCCTCAAACAACACGGGAAAAACGTCAAATCCGGCACCACCGACGTGGCCGAAGTGGGCGCCCCGGTACCGGGCAAGAAGTCCGCCAAGGGCAGCGCGGTCTACAGCACAACCAGTGGCGACCGTTTGCGCCAACTGAGCGGCATGAAATCCCTTTATATTTCGGCCAAGAACAACTCGCGGCCAGCTATCGAGAAGCAGACCGGAGCCTTCGAGCGCTACGAAGAGACCATCGGGAAGTTTGGCCAGCAGTTGTCGTGGGGAGTCGACGCCATGACGTTGGAAATGGAACACCGGGAAGCCCTGGCCGAGAAGAAAAAGGCAGACAGCGAAGGGCACTAGCAGGCTGTTTTTACAGATCAGGTGGAATTGCCAAAGGCGGCCGTGAGGCCGCCTTTGGTTTGTCCTTCAATTGGTACTAATCTCGCAAGTGGTGCCCGCCTCGGCAATCAGATGTAATACCGCAGGCTGATCGTGACCGACGCACCCTTCAGGTCAGGGGCATCGCCGCTGATCGGGATGCTGTCGTGGGACAGATCCAGGCTCATCAGGAAATCTTCCCGGCCCAGATACGAAAACCGGACGAACGTGGAACGCACACCTTCGGCAACATTACCGCCGTATTCGGGAAAACTGTCGTAGGCGTAACCCACGGCCACCCCCATGGGGAGTGACGATTTCGTGCGCAGGTCAAAATCCAGGGCAGTCGCAAAGCTCCAGAACCAGACATCTTTCCGGCCCTGTTCAACGGACTCTCCGAATCCGGTCTTGCCCCTGGCCGAGACTCCC
>DAOVTU010000573.1 GCA_030632925.1 Candidatus Krumholzibacteriia bacterium
CCAGTGCCGACCGCAAGATATACAACCAATTAACGTTCTCAGATGGACACCATCAGGGGAGGTGTGCATATTACGGGAGTTGGTCGACGATTAAGATTTGGCTGCGGCGGCACACCCATTGCCGGGGAGACCGGAGCCACTACAGGAGCGTTTGATTAATTATGAAAGTCAACACCAAGGTCCGCTATGGCTTGCGCGCCATTCTTCAAATCGCCGAGAGCTACGGTGGCGACCCGGTGCCCATCAGCGTAATCAGCGACACCCAGGAAATCAGCGGCAAATATCTCGAGCAGGTTTTCGTCACGCTGCGTCGGGCCGAACTGATCAACAGCCGCAAGGGCGTGCGCGGTGGCTACACCCTTTGCCGCGACCCCAAAGAAATCAACCTTTGGGAAATCATCACGGCCCTGGACAACCACACCACCTTGGTGGACTGCGTCCTGGAACCGGATGTGTGTGACCGGTCGGATGATTGCCTGACCCGTTCCATCTGGACGCTGCTCAGTGCGCGCATGAAGGAATTCTGGTCCAGCTTCACCCTCGAAGACCTGCTGACGACCATGAAAGAGACCGGCGATGTCGGTCTGCAGCAGTTGGGTTCGCTGGAAGACTGACTTCTGCCACGGTTGCAAGAATCACCTGACGGTCCGGCCAGTGCGCCGGACCGTTTTTTTGTCCTCTGGATATCCCACCAACATCCCACCAAATTCCCGCCATTTTCCCTTCGTTGACGTTGACTCCGGACGATAATGGAAGCACATTTTGGGTGACCTCCGAAGTGCCAAGACCGACCAGGGAGAAACCGACATGGATTTCGTGCAGAGCCTGCGGCAAAACGCCGCCAAGCTCAACAAGACCATCGTTTTGCCCGAGGGCGATGACGAACGCATGCTCCGGGCCGCCGGCCAAATCAGGGACGAAGGTTTTGCCCAGATCGCCCTCCTGGGCGACGCGGCCGACCTGACCAACCGCCTCAGCGGTCTCGGCATCAAACCCGAGGGCATTTCCATCATCGACCCGCTGCTGAGCACCTACCGCAACGAATTTGCCCGGGCCTATTTTGAATTGCGCCAGCACAAGGGCATGACTGAAGAGCAGGCCGCCGTGGCCATGCAGGACTCGTTGTTTTTTGGCGCCATGCTCGTGCGCCAGGGAATGGCCGACGGCATGGTTGCCGGCGCGGTCAACTCCACCGGCAACGTGCTGCGGGCCGGCTTCCAGATCGTCGGCACCGCCCCCGGGGCCGCCATCGTTTCCAGCTGTTTCGTGATGGTGAAACCCGACTGGCCTTTCGGTGATGAAGGCCGCCTCGTTTTTGGCGACTGCGCCGTCAACCCCCAGCCCAACGCCGAACAACTGGCCGACATCGCCGTGGCCACCGCCGCGACCGCCAAGGCCCTCTGCGGCTTCGAACCACGGGTGGCCATGCTCAGCTACAGCACCCTCGGCAGCGGCGCCGGGCCGGATGTCGAAAAAGTCATCGCCGCGGTGGACCTGGCCCGGGCCAAGGCGCCCGAACTGCAGATCGACGGCCCTCTGCAACTGGACGCAGCCCTGGTGCCGGCCATCGGCAGCAAGAAAGCCCCCGACAGCACGGTCGCCGGCAGCGCCAACGTGCTCATTTTCCCGGACCTGGACGCCGGCAACATCGGCTACAAGCTGGTGCAACGGTTATCAGGCGCCGAGGCCGTGGGCCCCGTCCTGCAGGGCATGGCCAAAGGCGTGAACGACCTCTCGCGCGGCTGCAGTGTCGAAGACATCGTCAACGTGGCGGCCATCACGGCCTTGCAGGGCGTGTAGTCATGAACAATGTGCTGGTCATCAACTGTGGCAGCAGCTCGCTGAAGTATCAGCTGCTTGAGATGTCCAACGAGCAAGTCCTGGCCAAGGGCCTGGTCGAGCGCATCGGCATGGACGATGGTGTGCACACCTACCAGCGGCCCGGTCACGACGACATCTCGGCCGTTTTGCCCATCGGCGACCACGCCGTCGGTATCGAACTGGTGCTGAACGCCCTGGTCGATGGAGACAACGGTGTGCTCGGTTCCATGACCGAAGTCAGCGCCGTCGGTCACCGCGTCGTGCACGCGGGCGAGCGCTACAGCGGCTCCGTGATCATCACCGAAGATGTGGTCGACGCCCTGAAGGCCTGCGTGCCCCTGGCGCCGTTGCACAATCCGGCCAACATCACGGGCATTGAAGCGTCGCAAAAAGTGATGCCGGATGTGCCCATGGTCGGCGTCTTCGATACGGCCTTCCACCAGAGCATGCCCGACCGCGCCTACATCTATCCCATCCCCTATGAGTTGTATGAAGAGCACAAGATCCGGCGTTATGGTTTTCACGGCACCAGCCACCGCTACGTGACGCTGCGGGCGGCGCAAATTCTCGAACGCGATACCAAGGACCTGAACTTGATCACGTGCCACCTGGGCAATGGGGCTTCCATGGCCGCCATCCGGGGCGGGCATAGCATTGATACAAGCATGGGTTTGACGCCGCTGGAAGGTCTGATGATGGGCACGCGTAGCGGTGACATCGACCCGGCGTTGGTGGGTTTTTTGGCGCGGTTGCTGGGGAAAAAGCTGGCCGATATTGAACAGATGTTGAACAAGGAAAGCGGGTTGCTGGGCATCAGCGGCATCAGCAGCGACCTGCGGGATGTCGAGCGGGAATACGCCAACGGCAACGACCGGGCGCGGCTGGCCCTCGAGGTGTATGCCTACCACATCCGCAAATACATCGGATCCTATGCCGTCAGTCTGGGCCGGGTCGATGCCATCATTTTTACCGCCGGGGTGGGCGAACACGCCTCGCTGGTGCGCGAGTGGGCCTGCCGTGGCCTCGAAGCTGTCGGCGCCATCCTGGACCCGTTCAAAAATGCCACCCGGCACGACGAGTCGATCATCAGCAAGATGAGCTCGCGGGTGAAGATCATGATCATCCCCACCAACGAAGAGCTGATGATCGCCCGCGATACCCGCGAGTTGGTTTTTCCAGA
>DAOVTU010000652.1 GCA_030632925.1 Candidatus Krumholzibacteriia bacterium
AACTGTCCACTTAATCGGGGCAACTTCAAGCGGCCGGGGCAGGGGCGGATGGCAGCGTCAGCGACCGCTACCGGGGCAGGGGTCGCTCCCGGGCTTGGGTTAAAACTCCGTTCCCAGCCACCCTCGCATCGCCTTGGCGCCGGCTTCAACCAATTCCTCGAAGAGGTCCCAGTCGGACCAGGTCGCGTGGCCAACCTTGGGCCTCAAGACCCACCGGGCCTCGTGGAGCTGGTGCTGTCTGAGAACGGCAGCTGTCATTGTCTGGGTCCTCATCATCGTGTCCAGGGCGATGTCGTCGTCGGATCGCTCGCCGAGGTCCATCGAGACATCGACCGCGAAGACCGGTCGCTTGGCTGCTTTTGCCTCCCGGACGGGGGTTTCGGCGACTACGCCGATACCACCGATGCCGTCAAAGTGAAGCGAACCGGAGATCATGTCCGGGGCGCTGGGGGTCGTGGACCCGATACCGGGGAAGGCCACCCAGGGCTGGCTGAACTCGGTATTGTCCAGGCCCAACTGGTTGGCGATCAGCCGCGGATAGCTGTTGGCCTGACCAGGTTGCATCAGGCCGCTGTCCATGTAGCCAGCCGTCAGGCTGTTGCCAATGGCGGCATAACGGGCGCCGGCATCTTCCAGACCGGGCGGGTTGACTGTTGCGGTGGGATCACCGGGATCATCCAGTGCGCAGCCCGCCAGCAGAAGAGCCAACAGGACAGGCATCACAGTTGCAATTTTGATGAGATTTTTCATTTCCTGCACCTCCTCCTAGAAATGGTAAGTGAAGCCCATGCCAACAATGTTGGCCACGGCTTTGTAGGTTCCGAACGGATAATCGGTGGTATTGCGCACCGGTTCGCCGTTTTCGATGTTTGTCCGGTCTTCGCCGACAACGGCCATGTAGCTGACATTGATGTCGAACTTCTCGCCACGGTACATGACACCGATGCTGTAGTCGTTGCGGTCACTGTCGGGCAGCAGAGGGCTGACCGCGATCAGGGGCTGGGGCGTATTGTCACGCACGTAGCCACCCATCAGCGAGTATTTCTCGTTGATGTCGAATTCCGCACCAACACGAATCTGGTAGCTGTCTTCGTAGTTGAAGTGGATTGTCTGGTCGAGGTTGTCGTTGGTGAAGTCCATCTCCAACTTCTCGAAGGCACTCCAACCGAAGCGCACGTAGTTGACCTCGGCCCGCAGCTTTTCGGTCAGGCGATAGGCCAGGCCGATGCTCAGGATGTCCGGCAGGTTCAGCTCGGAGCTGATGGATTGCGCGGAGCCGCCCAGGCCGGCGATCACGGTCGGGGCCCAGGTTGCGCCAGTCGGACTGACGTTGGTCAGCGTGGCGTCCTGCTCGTTGTACTTCATGGTCTTCTTGAAGTGGTACATGACACCCAGGGACAGTTTGTCGTCGGGGCGATACATCAGGCCCAGCGAGGGGGTGATGTTGATGTCACTGGAGCCGTCGATCTCGGTCTCGATGGCGTTGGTACCGAAATCGGGCTCGGGGGTGAACTTCTTGAGGTTCAGATTCTGGTGGGCAATGTCCAGACCAAAAGCCAGAGCCAACTGGTCGTTGGCCTTGTAGCTGATCGCCGGCGTCACGTAAACCGTCTCGATGGAGACGTCGTGGCTGATGCGGCGGCCGACCCAGTTTTCGGGATCCTGCCACTTGACACCCAGTCCGAACGGAGCGTACACGCCAACGCCGAAGGCGACCTGGCCGCCGCCGTTGTTGGTGTAGTAGAGGCCCGGCACGGGGAAGGTCTGAGATTCGGATTCACCGATCTGCAAGTCGTCGGTTTTGCTCAACTGGCCGCCGAAGTTGAAATCGGGGCGGATGAACATGGCGTTCACGTCGAAAGTCTGGCCTTCGATGAAAGACAGACCAGCGGCATTGTAGAACATGGCCGAGCCATCGTCGGCTGTGGCGGTAAAGGCTCCGCCAAGGGCCGTGGCCCGGGAACCGGCTTCGTAAATGCTGAAACCGGTAGCCAGTGCGGAACTGGTGCCCATAAGGGCCAAAAGCCCAGCGACGACCAATGTGCAAGCGATCCTGTTTCTCATTTCGCCTCCTTTGCAAGATTCAGTGAAAGGCTACGGTGGGCAGCAGAAGAGGAAAGGAATATCCCATTCTGTGGCATCCATGTGGATGACCCATTCTTCGTGAATGACCCATTCTTCGTGAATGACCCCGTGACCCATGGTTGCTATCATGACGATTGGCCGGACCGTAGCACAGTGTCTGCCAGTGGGAAAGAGGTTTTCAACTCAAACACCCACCCGAATTTGGGGTCTTGGCGAGGCTGAATTGAGGAGGCGAATATGATCCTGGATTGTCCGGAAAAATGGGTGGATATCTTGCCCGGCTTTTTCGAAAAAGCGGACCCTATTTGTCGACAATTTGTGCCCGCGGGCTTTGCAGCCGCCCTGATGGCTGAAATGGGTGTGAGCGGACTTTTGCAAGGGGAGGCCAGCCTGGCTGATGAGGCTCCCGATTTGAGCTTTTGGCAGAATTTGTTCCTGTTGGTCGACAGTCCACTCTCCCAATATGATGCCCTGCGCCAGGCCACTTCGCTGCTGGGCGCGCCCCCGGGCAACCTGGCCTGCGTAGCGCTGAAC
>DAOVTU010000155.1 GCA_030632925.1 Candidatus Krumholzibacteriia bacterium
AAGCTTCACGGTGCCATTGGGTACGTTGACCGGTGCGGTGACCGTGCGGGCCACCGATACGGACCGCACCTGGGAGAATCTGGTTAACGATGATTTGTCGGTGGACTACATCGCCTTTGAAGTCGCGGATGTGCAACCGGTGGCGCCGACAGCGGACTTTGCCGGCACACCGGTCAGCGGAGAATATCCTCTGGCCGTGAGCTTCAGCGATCTTTCCACCGGTGCGCCCACCAGTTGGAGTTGGACCTTCGGCGATGGCGGCACCGCCACCACGCAGAATCCTTCGCACACTTATACGGTTGCCGGTTCCTACAACGTCAGCCTGACGGCGACCAATGCCCAGGGCAGTGATACAGCCACCAAGACCGGCTACATCACAGTGACTGAGCCGGGCACCGGCACCACGACGATGCACGTCGGTGCCATGGCCGTGACGCGGGCAAAATCAGGTCCGAACTATTTCGGATCCTGTGACGTGACCGTGGTCGACGGCGATGGCCTGCCTGTGGGCGGAGCCACCGTGACGGTCAGCTACGATGGCGCCACCAGTGGCACCACCAGTGGCACCACTGCGGCCGACGGCACGGTGACTTTGCTGTCCAGCGGGCTGAAAAAGCCGATTGGCGAATGGTGTTTCGATGTGACCAACATCACCCACGCGAGCCTGAGCTATGATGCGGCGTCAAACGTGACGACTCGTTCCTGCGAGAGCGGCGACATCAACTCGGCCAATGACCGCAAGATCGTGGTGACGGAGTTCAGCCTCGGGCAGAACTCGCCGAACCCGTTCAACCCCATGACCGAGATCAAGTTCAACCTGCCCCGCAGCTCGAACGTGATGCTCAAGATCTACAACGTGCGTGGCCAGGTTGTCACGACGTTGGCCAATGGCTCGATGGGTGCCGGTCAGCATGCCGTGACCTGGGACGCCCGTCAGCATCCCAGTGGGGTCTATTTCTACCGGTTGGTGACACCGGACTTCAGCGAGACCAAGAAGATGATCATGCTGAAGTAGGGGAATCCCATTCAGTGACGATTCGCCCGGGACATCTTGTGTGTCCCGGGCGTTTTTGCATCCCCTGATTGCATTTTGAATTTGGTGCCTGAAACACGATATTTATAGCCTGCCCGAATTGAGGCGGGAGGGAATCAAAAATGATGGGGGACAAGATCTTGAATGAACATGAATGGCAAGCGGCTCGCGAACTGGTGAAGCAGGCCAATCACGTTTCGGTGGCCACTGTTGGTCAGGATGGGCAGCCCCATGTGTCGCCCATCGGTTCGTTTTCTTTGCATCCCACGGAGCACCGCGGTTATTGGCTGGAAAAATTTCCCGGCAATCTGCCCAGCCATCTTGAAGCTGACCAGCGGGTGCAGATCATGGCGGTACAGGGTGGTGTCTGGTTCTGGCTGAAGTCTCTCTGGCAGGGCAACTTTACTGGGCCGCCAGCCGTCCGGTTGGTTGGTACGGCAGGTCCCTTGCGACCGGCCACCGATGAAGAGCGGGAACGGTTTCAGAAGCGGGTCAGAATGGTGCGATCACTGAAGGGTGCCAAGTACCTGTGGACTGGCATGGCTGTGGCGCGGGATGTGACCATTGAGGAGATCCTGCCGGTAACATTGGGAACGATGTGGCCTGACGTGTGATACAATGAGTATTCAGGGTGAATTTGGCCTGGGGCAGTTTGAACATTTGTTTATCAGGGGGAATCTTTCATGACGATGCGGACAATCCAGCCAGTAATTATTCTGTCGGCCCTCATCCTGCTGCTATTGATTGGTTGCGACTCTGACGACCCGGTCAGCCCGGATCCGGTGGGTTCCTGCGTGATCAATCCTTCTCCCGATGCCCTGGATGCCGGCTGGACTCTGGCGGGGCCTGAATCCTACAGCAACAGTGCCCTGGGGGATCAGACGCTGGATGACCTTACGCCCGGGGACTACACCATTACCTGGAGTGACGTGGACGGCTGGGTCACGCCGGCGGGCGAGACGCAGACCCTGATTGCTGATGCCACCGTGACATTTACTGGCGCCTATGCGGGGCAGATCGGCATCATTGTCATCGATTCAAGCCCGGACTCGATTGATGCACCCTGGACCCTGACCGGCCCCAACGCTGTCATGGGCACCGGCAACGGTGATGTGACGATGAACAATATGGCCGTTGGCGAATACACGCTGACTTGGGGCGATGTTGCCGACTGGGTAACACCAGTAAGTGAGACGGTGATTCTGGCCGAGGGAGCGATGGCGACTTTTAGCGGGCAATACGTCGAACCGACCGGAACCCTGGTATTGGATATCACCCCCGATTCCATCTCGGCGCCCTGGATGTTGTTGGGCCCAAATAGCTACCATGCCACCGGCAACGGTGATGTGGTCCTGCCTGATATGACCGTCGGCGAATACTATGTATCGTTTGGCCCGGTCGCCGGTTGGATCCCGCCGCCGAGTACCGATGCGTCCCTGCTGGTGGATGCGACTCTGACTTTCGAAGGTGTCTATCTGGAGGATCCCGGCCTGCCTTTTACCGGCTCAGAAGATCAATTGATGCAAAACTTTCGCACGACATACGAAGACATGAATTTCGACACTATGGCAGAATTATTGCACTCGGATTTCATAACGATCCTGCAGTCCAGCACCATACAGGAGTTCCCGGATGTGGGAACGACACTGGACCTCGCCGAAGAACTGCGCATCGCCGAGCGCATGTTCTCAGGTCAACCGGTCACCGATCCGGACGGCGCTCTGGTGCAGGCGATCTCGCAAATCGGTTTCCTGATTTTTGAACAGCAAGGCACGTGGGCCACCACGCCGCCCACCGATGTGATTCCCGATGCCCGTTCCGCACTTTTTGACGTGATTATTCTTTTTGAGCGACCGGGTGCCTCGACCCTGAAAGTCGAAGGGGCGATCAAATTTTACGCGGTCGGCCGGGATTCTTTTCATGATGGCAGTATGCAGACCTATTGGCAGATGGTCGGACAGCAGGACCTGACAAATGGTGGCAAGGCCGTCGAGACATCGGTGTGGGGCACGGTCAAGGCGCTCTTCCGGTAAGTGGCCCGGATGCCAAGTGGTTGGATTATAATTATCATGTGCAGGTGAATCCCCTCTTCGCAACCTGAGGGAGGCTGGCATGCCTGATCGCCTGCACGGACCCCGACCCGCCTGGTTGCCATCCCTTATCTGCCTGTTGATTATTTTTGCGATGATGCCGCCATCGGTCACAGCTGCCGATGTCCATGTTGTGGTCTACGAAGGTCCCATCACTCCGGTCGCGGCCGAATTCCTCGTCCAGTCCATCGAGCGGGCAGCCCTTGTCGGCGCCGAAGCGGTCATCATCGCCCTCGATACGCCCGGCGGCCTGGACACTTCCATGCGCGAAATCATCAAGGCCGAATTGAACGCCAGCGTCCCGGTTGTTGTTTTTATCAGTCCGGCCGGCAGCCGTGCGGCCAGCGCCGGGGCCTTCATCACCGTGGCGGCCCACGTGGCGGCCATGGCCCCGGGCACAAATATCGGCTCGGCCAGCCCGGTGCAGATGATGGGTGCGGGCATGGACAGCACCATGGCTCACAAGGTGACCAACGACGCAGCGGCCTACATCTCGTCCATCGCCGAACAGAAGGGCCGCAACGCCGAAATCGCACGGGCCTTCGTGACCGAGGCGATGAACATCACGGCTACAGAAGCGCTGGAACTGGGCGTGATCGAAATCATGGCCCCTTCGGTGGCGGCCCTGTTGGACAGCCTGCAGGGGCGCGAGGTCATTCTGGCGGATTCCCGACAGACCCTGGAAACCGCCAGTGCGAATCTGGTCCACCATCAAATGAGCGTGCGGCAAAAGTTTCTCAAGATCCTGGTCGACCCCAATGTGGCGTATCTGCTGATGCTGTTGGGGATCTACGGTATTTTCTTCGAATTGAGCAATCCCGGCAGTCTGGTTCCAGGCATTCTGGGCTCTATCGCGTTGTTGCTGGCGCTGTTCGCGTTCCAGGCCCTGCCCGTGGACTACTCGGGCTTTGGCCTGATCCTGCTGGGGGTGATCCTGCTGATACTGGAGGTCAAGGTGCCCAGCTACGGCGCCCTGTCCATTGGCGGCACGGCAGCCCTGGTGTTGGGTTCGTTGATGCTGTTCGACGCCCCCGAGCAATGGGCGCGGGTGAGCATGACGGTCATGATCCCCTCGGTGATTGTCTTTGTCGGCTTCTTCGTGCTCTGCGTACTGCTTGTGATCAGGGGGCAGAAGCGGCCTGTGGTCACCGGTAAACAGGCCATGGTCGGGGAAACCGGGCGCGTGACCAGCCCGATCACTGGTGGCGACCAACCGGGCAAGATCGTCGTGCACGGCGAGGTCTGGAATGCCATCGCCGAAGAACCACTCGGTGCCGAAACCCGGGCCCGGGTTGTTCAGGTCAAAGGGCGAATCGTGCAGGTCGAATCCATACCCGATGAAGATTCCAGCGAGAGCCTCACAACCCAACCGAGGAGCTGAGCCATGCCCTATATTCTTCCTTCCACTTTTTTGGTTCTGTTTTTTTTCATCCTAGCCAACTCATTGCGGATTTTGCGGGAGTATGAACGCGGTGTCGTGTTTAGGCTGGGGCGGTTTGTGGGCACGCGCGGTCCGGGTCTGATCGTGCTGGTGCCTTTTATTGAAAAGATGGTCCGGGTCAGCTTGCGCACCATCGCGATGGATGTCGAACCCCAGGACGTGATCACCAAGGACAACGTTTCGGTGCGGGTCAATGCGGTGCTCTATTTTCGGGTGATCGAACCGGAAAAGGCCATCATCGATGTGGAGAATTTTCTGTTCACCACCAGCCAATTGGCCCAGACCACTTTGCGCAGCGTGGTGGGCCAAGCCGAGTTGGACGAATTGCTGGCTGAACGGGACAAACTCAATACGCGGGTGCAGACGATCCTCGATGAAGCGACCGACCCCTGGGGCATCAAGGTCATGACCGTCGAACTGAAAGACGTAGACCTGCCCATGGAGATGAAGCGGGCCATGGCCAAGCAGGCCGAGGCGGAACGTGAGCGACGGGCCAAGGTGATCCACGCCGAAGGAGAGTATCAGGCAAGCCAACGGCTGAGTGATGCGGCGGTCAACATCGAAGACCATCCGGTGGCCCTGCAATTGCGCTACCTGCAGGCGCTGACCGAGATCGCGGCCGAGAACAACAGCACAACGCTGTTTCCGGTGCCAATTGATTTGTTGACGCCGTTTCTGAAACAGGCGAAAGAGGGGCAAGGCTGATCAGGCTAGCGGTAACGTGTCCGTAGCGTGCCCCAGGACACTTCTTCCATCGCCAC
Source organism: Candidatus Krumholzibacteriia bacterium (assembly GCA_030632925.1). Lineage (GTDB taxonomy): Bacteria > Krumholzibacteriota > Krumholzibacteriia > LZORAL124-64-63 > LZORAL124-64-63 > JAGRNP01. The sequence goes on from DAOVTU010000155.1 coordinate 5,326, forward strand.
AGTCCCTGTGGCGGTGATTTCAACATCCCACACCTGGTCGGGGTACTCGGGCCCATACGGGCTGTAGCGATGTTCGATAATCCGCAGCAGCCACAATCCTTCTGAAGGTATGGTCATCTCTTCAAACACATCGTAGGGCACAAGGACCTGGATACAACCCACGCCAGGGGCGGCGGTGTAGGCGGTGAAAACGTCAAAGGTGATGACACCCTCGGTGGTGATCTGGCGTTGGTTCACCACTTCCCAGCAGGGATCGGAAAGAGAACCGGAAACCATGATGGAAAAGGGAGTGCCTGTTTCGACGGTTTCAGGTGCGGAAACGAATTCGATGAAGGCGTCGGCGGGCCGGGCACCCAGAAAGAGAACCAGCAGGATAATGGCGACAACAAGAGCGGTGCGTTTCATGACATTCCCCCTCTGGAAACACGTCTTCGCAGATAGCGAGTTCCGCTTTCAACATACAAATTTGACCTGAGGGCGGCCAATCATCCCCTAGAATCCGATTTCACGCCCTTCATTCTGCTCTTCCAGCCAAGCCTGCAACGGCGCAAAGTACTCCAACATGGCCTCGCTCGACAGATCATCGCCCGTAGCTTCGCGCATGACCTGGGCCCAGTCGCGGGTCGCGCCCAGGCGCAGCACCGAATCGAGGTACATGCCCACCGACTTGTTGCCGTAGTAGTTGGCCGAGCGCACATCCTGCTTCAAAATATCCTGACAAATGTAGCGGTGCAGCTGGTGCAGGATGACCGTGCTCAGGGCATAGTCGTAGTACTGCGCCGGGTCGTCGATGATGTGGGTCTTGGTCGCCGGATCGCAGTACGATTCGCCGCGCTCGGTGGGCGGCTCGATGCCCTGATACTGCGCTGCATATTCCCACCAGCGGGTATTGTACAGGTGGCGCGGCAAATCCTTTTCGTACAGGTCGTGTTCCCAGTGGGTCATGGTGCCGCAGGCGAAAGGCAAATACACCACACCGCCAGTCAAGGCCTGGTTCAACAGCCAGGAGATTTCATCGGGCGCATTGTCGGCACTCATCAATTCCACTTGCTGCAGGTAGGGCACCTGGCTGGCTGCCAATTCAATCAGCGAGCCGATGCCTTCATGAAAAGCCCGGTTGGCGCCGCGCCGCAAAATGGGTGGCACTTCGTCGCGGCTGTAGGCCAGGTAGTAGTACACATGGCCCAATTCGTGGTGCGTGGTCTGGAACCAGCTGAAGTTGGATTTGACGCTCATCAAGGCCCGGACGTCCTGGTCGAGGTCCACGTGCCAGGCCGAGGCGTGGGTATTCTTGCTGCGGGTCGCATTGGACGGCAGGGCGTACAAGTCGCTGCGGGACCAGAAGTTCGCCGGCAGCGGGTCAAAGCCCAGCGACATGTAGAACCGTTCGCCTTGCTCGACTAGCCACTTGGGGTCGGCGTCCTGCAGCATGCCATCGAGGTCCACGCCTTCGACAATGCCAGGCCATTC
>DAOVTU010000172.1 GCA_030632925.1 Candidatus Krumholzibacteriia bacterium
ATCTGCCGGGCCACCGACGTGGCCAAGCAGGCCCAGGCCAAGGGCCTCAAGATGAAGACCACGCTGTGGGTCTCGCCGGGCAGTGACCTGATCTACGAGACGATTAAGCGCGATGGCCAGTTGGCTGAGCTGGAAGCCGTGGGCGCTACGGTGCTGACCAACGCCTGCGGGCCCTGCATCGGCCAGTGGCAGCGGGATGATTCCAAAGAGGGCGACGTCAACAGCATCGTCACGAGTTTCAATCGCAACTTCAAGAAACGGGCTGATGGCAACCCGCAGACCCACGCCTTCATCGGCAGCCCCGAGGTTGTCATGGCCTATGGTTTGGCCGGCACGCTGAAGTTCAATCCGGTGACCGACAGCCTGACCAATGAAGCCGGCGAAGCGGTGCAGCTGGAGGCTCCTGCGGTGGCCAACGAATTGCCCCCCGAGGGATTTGTCAACACGGGCGAAGGCTACCAAGGCCCGCCCGCCGATGCGAGCAACGTGAATGTGGATATTGACCCCAAGAGCGACCGCCTGGCCCGGCTGGAACCCTTCAGCGCCTGGGACGGCAACGATTACAAGGGCCTGCCCCTGTTGATCAAGGCTTTGGGCAAGTGCACCACTGATCACATCAGCATGGCCGGCCCGTGGCTGAAGTTCCGCGGCCATCTGGACAACATCTCGAACAACATGCTGATCGGTGCGGTCAACGCTTTCACCGAAAAGACCAACAGCGTGCAGAACATCGAGACCGGCGAGTACGACGCGGTGCCGGCCACGGCGCGCGACTATAAAGCCCGCGGCCTGCGCTGGGTTGTCATCGGTGACGAAAACTACGGTGAGGGCTCGAGCCGTGAGCACGCCGCCATGGAGCCGCGCCACCTCGGTTGCGCCGCGGTGATCGTGCGCAGCTTTGCCCGCATCCACGAGACCAACCTGAAGAAGCAGGGAATCCTGGGCCTGACCTTTGTCAATCCGGCCGATTACGATCTGGTGCGCGAAGGCGACCGTTTCGACCTGACCGGTTTGACCGGCCTGGCCCCGGACAGCGAAGTGGGCTGCACGGTGCATCACGCCGACGGCTCGACCGATGCCTTTGTGCTGGCGCACACGATGACCGAAGAGCAGATCGCCTGGTTCCAGGCTGGTTCGGCTTTGAACAAAATCAAATCCGGAAACTAGGGGGGCGGTCATGTTTAAAATCAAAACTGTCGCTCCTGAAGTAGCGACCGGGCAGGTTGCCGAAATCTACGGCCAGTTTCCGCCGGCCGTAGGCGTGCCCCATGCCATCCAGATGATGAGCGCGAGCCCGGAATTCCTGGCCCGCAAGGTGAGCGATCTGAAGAACTGGAAAGATCACAAGTCGATCACCGTGCCGATGCAGAAGGCCATGCGCATGCTCATCTCCGGAGATGCGGACATGCCCAGCTGCCGCGATGCCAATGCAAAAATGCTGGAGCTTGGTGGCCTGGCGGCTGACCAGGTGTCGGCTTTTGCGGGGCCGCTCGAGGGGTGGCCTTTGGCTGCCCGCGAGAATGCGCTGGTGCATTTTGTCGTGGAGCACGTGACCAAAAGGCAGGCGGCTGATCCGGCGACCATCACCGGATTGCGGGAAATGGGTTGGGATGATGCCGATATTTTCGAAGGCCTGGCCTTTGGAGGCATGGTTTTGGGAGTTGTCGCTATGGTTGCGGTTCTCAAAAAATAGGCGAAAATGACAAGAATATTCTCGATCAAATAATGATTTGATAAGAATAATGGCCGTACAATATGTATTGTGCGGCCATTTTATAGTTCAAAAAGATGGAAAAAAGACCCCAAATCTGTTAAAATGTGGTGACGCAGGACCAAATCCTGCCGAGATTGTCGCCCAGCGCCGAGATTATCGTCCTTCCGCAGTTTGCCTCGCATGACCGAGGCCTCTTGGAACATCGTAGGGGAGATCATGTTGTTCACGTCTCAAAAATCAGACTACCGGTCCGCCTTTGTTACCTTGGTGACGCTCGTTTTTTCCTTGGTTGTTTTGGCTTTGGCCGCACCGATGGCTTTGGGTGCGCCTGATGCGCCAATCAACCCGATGGCCATTGAAGGGCCCGTCGCCAATGAGTTTTCCGTGCTCGCCGCCGAACAGCTTTCGGCCGTGGTCACGGTGCCGGTTGATGTGGCAGCCGCACTGGCTGAAGACTCCATCCGCGAAAGCAATGGCTTGGCACCACGGTTTGCCATGACCGAAAACACCTGGCTGACGCCGGAAGATTCCGGTACCTGGGAAGACCTCGATGCGCGCCACCAGTTGTGGCGCACGCGCATCAGTTCGCCCGGCGCCATGTCGCTGAATCTTGGTTTTACGGGTTTCGAATTGCCCAAGGGCGCGCGACTGAGCATCTATCCGGTCGGCGCCAAGGACGTGGAAGACTACCGCGGCGTGCTGACCTTCACCATCGATGACAACGAAGGCCATGGCCAGTTGTGGACGCCGGTCATCCTGGCCGACGATGTGGTGGTCGAGTTGGTGCTGCCGCGCAGCGAGCGTCACAACTACCGCCTGGAATTGACGGCCATCAACAAGGGTTACCGCTACTTCGGCGAGAACCTGGCCGAGCTGGGCTACGACAAGGCCGGTACCTGCAACATCGACGTGGTCTGCCCCGAGGGCGACGACTGGCGCAACGAGATCAACTCGGTGGGCGTGATCTCCACCGGTGGCTCGACTTTCTGTACCGGCTCGATGCTGAACAACACCGCGGCCGATTCGACTCCCTATTTCCTGACCGCCGACCACTGCGGTATCAACACCACCACCGCCCCTTCGCTGGTGGTGTACTGGAATTTCCAGAGCGTCAACTGCGGGGATCAGAGCGGCGGCGTGCTGAACCAGTTCATGACCGGTTCGACCTTCCTGGCCGGCTCGGCCACTTCGGATTTCACCCTCGTGGAAATGAACGACCCGGTGGACCTGGCCCACGAGGTCAGCTTCGCGGGTTGGGACAAGACGTCGGTCGATCCGACCAGCGCCACGGCGATTCATCATCCCAGTACCGATGAAAAAAGCATCAGCTTCGAATACGATCCGACCACCACGACGACATATCTGCAGAACACCGTGCCCGGTGATGGCAGCCACATCCGGGTGACCGACTGGGACGTGGGCACGACAGAGCCGGGCTCTTCGGGTTCGCCCCTGTTTGACCAGAACCACCGCGTGGTGGGGCAGTTGCACGGCGGCTATGCGGCCTGTGGCAACGACCTTGCCGATTGGTACGGGCGCTTGTCCGTATCCTGGCCCCAGATTGCCCAGTACCTCGATCCGCTGAGCACCGGTCAGGACAACATCGACACCTTTGCGCCCTGGGCTTCGGGTCTGCAGATGTCCGGCACCAACCTCGTCGCATCCGGCAACGTGGGTGGCCCGATCACCCCGACGACCACGACCTATACGATCAGCAATGTCGGCACCGCGGCTCTGGATTTTGAGGTCACGTCGGATGTGGCCTGGATTGATCTCAGTGGCGCCACGGGAACTCTGGTGGGCGGCAGCTCAGCCTCGGTGGTTGTGACCCTCAATGCGGGTGTGAACTCTTTGCCCAACGGTTTGTATGTCGGGACCCTGACCTTCACCAACCTGACCGACGGTGATGGTGGCGGTACCAAGCCGGTGCGGGTGGAAATTGGTGTGCCGGAACTGGCCCACGGATTCTATCTGGACAATGATCCCGGTTGGACCATGTCGGGGCAGTGGGCCTTTGGCGCACCTCTTGGCAGCGGCGGAACAGCCCATGGCAACCCCGACCCGTCGACCGGCCACACCGGCACCAACGTGATCGGCTACAATCTGGGCGGCGACTATACGGACGATTTGGCCGAGACCCACATGGTGACCACGGCCATCGACTGCTCGAATCTGAGCGCCACGAGCCTGCGTTTCTGGCGCTGGTTGAATGTGGAACAATCGGCCTATGACCACGCCTCGGTTGCCGTCAGCAACGATGGCGTGAACTTCACCACGGTGTGGGCCAACGGGGCCGAGATCACCGAGACAGCCTGGAGCCAGGTGTCCTACGACATCAGTGCGATTGCCGATGGCCAGGCCACGGTGTACGTGCGCTGGACCATGGGCACCACTGACAGTTCCTGGGTCTTTTCCGGCTGGAATGTCGACGATGTGGAAATCTGGGGCCTGGCCAATACCGCCAGTCCGGTGGGCGATGTGCCGCTCTATAAATTGAGCGTGGGCAACTTCCCCAACCCGTTCAATCCGGTCACCAAGGTCAGCTTCGTGCTGGAACGTGAGGGCCACGCCAACGTGCGGGTCTACGACGTGCAGGGCCGCTTGATCAAGGAACTGGTCGATGGCCTGCAGGCTGCCGGTCCGGGCAGTGTGGTCTGGGACGGCACCGACCTGGACGGCAAGCGCGCCTCCAGTGGAGTCTACTTTGTGCAGGTGCTGTCCGGTGGGCAGAAGGCCGACCACAAGATGGTTCTGCTGAAGTAGCTGCCTGCGATATTCAATTCTGACGAAAGCCCCGGGCCATTGGGTCCGGGGCTTTTTTTGCGGACTCTGTCCGGTTCAGCTATCATCAGATGATCACGTGTGTGCAATTACAGGCAGATAAGGGGAGACCATGCAATCATCCTGCGATTTGACCGGGAAGAAAGCCTTGATTACCGGCGCGAGCCGCGGTATTGGCCGGGCAGTGGCCGAGATGTTGTCGGCCCACGGGGCCAAGGTCGTGGTGCACTACGGTGCGGATGAAGAGGCGGCGACTCATGTGCTGGGTGGCCTGACCGGCGAGGGGCACGCCATACTCTCGGCTGATCTGGGCGACGCCACCGAGGCCGGCAACCTGGCCGGCAAAGCCGCCGAGCTGCTGGGCGGCCTGGATGTGGTGGTCAACAACGCCGGCATATTCGTGACCCACGACATCGCCGAACTGGATCAAAAAAACTGGCAGCAGTTCTGGGACCGGACCATCGCAGTCAACCTGAACGGACCGGCCCACGTGTTGCACGGAGCGATTCCCCATCTGGAGAAGGCCGGCGGCGGACACATCATCAACGTCACCAGCCGCGGTGCCTTTCGGGGCGAGCCTGATGCGCCGGCCTATGGCGCCAGCAAGGCGGGGCTGAACAGCCTGAGCCAATCGCTGGCCGTGGCCCTGGCACCCCGCAACATCAAAGTCGTGGCGCTGGCCCCGGGCTGGGTGCTGACCGACATGACCCGCGACTTCCTGGAGGGACCGGGTGGCAAATCGATCCGGGAGCAGAGCCCCATGGGACGCACGGCCACGGCCGACGAAATCGCTCATGTGGTATTGATGGTGGTGTCGGGTCAGGCGGATGCCCTCAGTGGCGGAATCATCGATATCAACTGCGCGTCGCACCTGAGGTAGCCTATTCGACCTCGTTGAAGGCACCGCCAATGCCCAGGGGCACGTGTTGCAGGGTGCCGAAGGTCAGGCCCAGCAGCATGCGGTTGTCTTCGTTCAGGGAGGCAAAAAATCCGGGCCTCATGGGGCCCATCTTGACCAACCCCGGGTACAGGTTCAAGCGGTAGCGGTAGTCCTTGGTGCGGGCAAATAGTAACGAGGCCATCAGGCTGTTGTTCTTGTCGTAGAACACGCCCCCGGAAACGGCCACGTCCACGGTTTTACTGATCTGGTCGATCTTGAACAGGTTTTTGGCCACCATGCCCAGCCCCACGGAAATGCACTTGCCATCCTGGCGGGTGAAACTCATGCCCAATTCGGCGTGGGTGCCCCAGTGATAGAAAATACTTTTGCTGCCCTGCTGGTTCAGATGGTATTTCACCGCGTAGTTTTGGCCGTTGTTGACCAGTTCCTCGCTGCCGGGCAACCAGACCGGCTGGTACGACCAATCGGCCATGTTCAGGGTCTTGCTGAAGAACCGGGCCACGTTTTCGTTGCTGAACAGGATGATGCCAGCCGGATTGAAGATCCAGAAATCGGCCACCGGGTCGGTCGAGGGACCTTCGTAATCGTCGTTTTCCACAATTTCATTGAGAAAATGGTAGGCAAATATCGTGGCACCCGCCCAGGCGGTGGGGTGCGCCACTTCGTGGTAGCGGTAGTATTCCTGCATCATCCGGTAGCTCATGCCGCCGCCCACCAGATGGTTCATGTAGTTGGGCCAATACTGCGCCTGGCCACTGTTGATGGAGATGGGAATCACTTCCCGGGAAAGAAAATCCCAGGCTCCGTTGACGCTGATGGACCAGTGAGGGTTGAGCAGGTTCTTGGTGACGTTGCGGGCACCCCGGCCATACATGATCCGGCCCGGTTGGTTGTGGCGGTTGCTGACCTGCATGATGCCGAAGCCGCCGTTGATGATCAGTCGCAGGGGATGGATCAGGCTCTGGGTGCCGTAATCGTAGCCCTTGTAGAAGAAGTAATTGCCTTCCTTGCCGTCGATGGTTTCGACGTGGGGCACGTAGGCTGTTTTGATTTCCTGGGCACAGACCGATCCGGACTGCAGTGTGCACAGCACCAACACCAGTAGGGGCGCGAGAATTTTGCCGCTCAGTTTGTTCAAACGAGATCCACGATGGAGCCGAAGTCCGGGTCAAAGAGACGCTTGTAGATGCGGATGGCGAATCCATCCGTCATGCCTGCCAGG
>DAOVTU010000109.1 GCA_030632925.1 Candidatus Krumholzibacteriia bacterium
GATCACGCGGCCATTGGTTTTCAACTGTTCATACACCATGGTCACCAAACGGCTGGGCACGGCAAAACCAATGCCCTGTCCGCGTTGGCTGATAGCCGTATTGACCCCGACCACGCGCCCATGGATATCCACCAGCGGCCCGCCGCTGTTGCCGAAGTTGATCGAAGCGTCTGTCTGGATAAAATCCTGGTAGCGCGGAGTCAATCCCCCGATCTCCAAATCGCCCCGGCCCTTGGCGCTGACCACGCCCACTGTCAGGGTGCTTTCCAGGTTGCCAAACGGGTTGCCGATGGCGATGGCCCAGGCCCCCACTTCCAACTTCTCGGAGTCTCCGAATTCCACCGTCGGCAAATTGCGGCCTTTTGGGTCGATCCGGATCAAGGCCAGGTCGGTATTGGGATCACTGCCTACCAACTCGGCCCGGTATTCCCTTTTTTCCCCACTGAAGCGTACAAAAATCGCGTCGGCATCGGCGATCACGTGATGATTGGTCAGGATGTCCCCGCCCGCCTCGACCACAAAACCGGAACCGGTGGACGGCGACTCGAAGCGCCCGCCCTTGCCTTCTTCATCGGGGAAAAACTGCCGGTACATTTCCTGCAGCGGGCTGGTGCCCACGCCTTCGGCATTGATCGATTTGGTGATGCGGATGTTGACCACCGCGGGACGCACCGCGCGGCTGACGGCGATGAAGGGAGAAGCGTCATTCTCGATGGGCTGCTCTGCCCGGACCTGTGAGGCGACAAGGCTCAACAGCAGAGCAAACAATACCAACGCAAAAGCGCAGAACATGCGACCGTCCTGCTCCCTGGCAATACCAGAGGTCAGGACCGTAGCAGGCCTGCGCCTGGACCCATATTGCTCAACGGCAATACCGGTCGAATTTGCGATGTTTGAATCGTGCAGCTTCACGTTTCACCGTCCGCTAAGGGTTCAGGTCCGGTGAAGGAGCAAGCTACTGCTCTGGGCTCCCGGGTTGGAATTGATGAACCTCTCCATCAACTTCCCGTTTGATCTAGATATCTCGTATCAGTTCAAACAGGCACCCGTTTTGGGTTGGAGCTCCCGAGCGTTACAGGGAACCAGAAGGATCATATCCGCAAATGAATCCTAATGTCAACCCTCTTTTTCAGGGTCTATTGCGTCGCCATTATCATTTAAGTCCGGTGCAGCGGTCTCTCCAGCGATGATCGGCTCCACCAAAATGGCGCTTTCTTCGGTGCCTTCGTCCAAAATGGGATCGGTAATCACCGTGGCAGACATGCCCCCGGCGGCAGCCGCTTCAGCCTTGCGGCCCGCATATTCCTGCCGGATGCCATCGATTTCCTCATCCTTGGCCCGCAATTCATTCTCCAGCACCGAAATGCGCTCCACCAGGGCCAGAACGCCCTCATCGGTCAGCAGGTCGGTGCGGTCGGCCTGCACACCGTTGTAAATCAAACTGCCCAATTCCCCGAATTGCCGCTCAATATCGCGGCTGATGCCGAATTTGTCATATTTGCGCGTCGCCACGCGGGTCACTTCGGTGGTCTTTTCCGAGGTCACTGTATACCACTCAACCAGGTTTCCTTTGACGTCATCGAACAGGGACATCACGCCCTCCTTTGGCTCGCGCGCATCATCGGCGCATTTTCGGTTGTCAGGAGCCTGCTCATCCTGCAGATTGTGCTCCATGAATGAAGTGCAAAAACACCCAGATAGCCAGCCGGGATCCGCTGCCGAGTCAGCCAACGAACCCACGGTCATCTTCGTTTCCGACTCCCACTTCCATCTGGAGCCGGATGCGGACGAATCCGCGCGCCTGGACAAATTTCTCGAACTGCTGGATCTCGCCTGCCAGGTGGACCAATTGGTCCTGCTGGGCGACATGTTCGATTTCTGGTTCGACTACCCCCACTTTCGCCTCAAAGGCTACGACACCCTGCTGACCGCCTTGGACAAGGTCCGCGCCGCCGGCACCCGAATCCACTTCATCGGCGGCAACCACGACATCTGGGCTGCCCGCTATTTCCACGACCGCTACGGTTGCAGTCTCGATGGCGAGGGCGAAACCCTCCAGTTGGGCAGCCGCCGGGTCCGCCTCAGCCACGGCGACGGCCTGCTCAAATTCGACTGGGCCTACAACGGCTTCCGAGCCATGGTACGCACCCGCCTCGGAATTGTTCTGGCCAAAAGCCTGCATCCCGAGCTGCTTTATTCGCTCAGCACCTGGCTCAGCGGCCAAAGCCGGGAAGCCACCCGCGACGAAGCTTCCCAGATCGAAGAAAACGCCCGCCTCTGGTTCGCCAAACAAACCCGGCCCGGCGAGAATCTGGTGGATTGGGACCTGATGATCACCGGGCACGTCCACCATGGTTTTGTGATTGAGCAACCGGAGCGCCAGTTCGTGGCCCTCGCCGGCTGGTTCGACCCTCTCAGCTACGGTCTGCTGCAGAATGGCCAATTCCAACTGCTGGACTTCGAGCGGGACCCGCGCCCCACTTTCGCCTGACCGCTGGATCTATTGCGCATCATATACAAGATCGGCAAACAACGAGAGCCCCGCGACCAGGTCACGGGGCTCTCGCATATCCGTTGTCCGGGTATTACCAGACCAGATTTAACGAGAACTTGTGCCCTTCGTCAAAACCGTCGATTGTCGACTCGCCAAAGGCGTAGTCCACGCCCAGCCGACCGGTGCGGAAGCCCGCGCCCGCGGTCAGCCCCTGATTGTCGTAATTGATCCGCGAGCCGGCCCGCAACGAGAACTCGGGTAGCAACCGGTACTCGGCCCCCACATGAGCCTTCTCGTTGGTATCGTTGGGAAACAGCACATCTCCGGTAAAGGTCAGCTTGCGGTCGTCGCCGCCAAAAGTCGGCGCCCAGGCCGTTCCCACCCTGAAGGCCGTCGGCAAATCGAAGGGGCCATCGTCCAGATTCATCTGGCCACCGATGTTGGTCGCGCTGGCGGCAAACATCAGGCCCTCGATCATGGCCTTGTGGGTCACGAACAGGTCAAAAGCCAAACCCGTATCTGAATAAATATCGATCTTCTCGTAAACCATCTTGACGTTCACGCCCACGCCGAAGCTTTCGCCCACCGGATGGGCATACGACACGCCAAACGAAACATCGTAGGGCTTGAACTCGCCCTCGACGATGCCGGTATTGTCTTCACCGCGCCGCTCAATGACCTCGGAATAGAATCCTGTAAAAATGAAACCGATCACACCCTTACCCATTTTGTGGGCCACGGCCGCCGCTTCCTGATTGAACAGGCCAAGATAGCTGTTGTGCTGCAGCACCAGTTCGGTTTCAAAATCGGCAAACACATTGTTGGCCGGATTCCAGTAGATCGCCGACGCACCCGTGCTGCTGGCCACACCAGCTTCGCCCATGCCGGCCTCGCGCCCGCCGACACCCACGCGCAGGGACAGCAGTCCCGCCTCACCCGGATTGCCGGCCTGGGCCATCGGGGCAACCAGGGCCATCAAGGTCAGAAGTAACGCCGTCAGCCCTGCCATCAGCAACGCTCCACCAGATTTTTTGCTCATGCGAACCATGGAATCCCTTTCCGTGTTGTCTGGGCCGGGCCTCGCGGGCACCGACCGTCTTGCTACTAATAATAACCAACCATGCGGTCCCCGTCAGCGTACAATCGCAAACTGGGTCACGCTTTGTTCCGTTTCCACTCCTGGGGTATCGACCACCAGCCGGCACAGGTAAAGCCCTGTCACCGCCAAATCCACATCCACCTCGATCACGAACGGGTCCACCGCCCCCACTTCGCGCCAACCCGTCTCCCGGACCAGCTCCCCCTCCAGATTGTAGACCGACACCCGGGCCCGGGCCGCACTGCGCACCTGGCCGCTGACTTTCAAGGGGCCGTTCAACAATGGGCTCGGGAAACAATAGTGACTGCCGGCCACCAGACCGGTACCCGAGGCGGCCGTCGGTCCGGGCCGCCAGGCATCCAGGTCAAAAGTCCCGTTGCGCCAGATGGAGCCCCCATACATGGGCCAGATGGGATTGGCTGCTGCCACATCCCGCCAAACCACCAGGGTCGAGATCGCCTCGGTAGCGAGACTTCCGTCGGCCTCGGTGCCGATGATTCGGTCGAAGGTTCCAACGGCCACCAGATCGGCATCCGTGGCACCGGTCAGTTGCCCCAAAGCCGGTGTGCCCGCCGAAGCGGCCGGCCCGGCCAAAGGCCAATCGACCACCGGTTCGCCCTGGTTGCCGGTGGCAAACAGGCGACCGTCACGGCCACCGAATATAAACTGATCCAAGTTGTAGGGCGCGTTGACAAGCCGAGCCACCAGGGGCGTGCCCTGCACGTCGGCTTCGCCCACCAAGTCGCCTTGCAGCGGGCGGCGAGGCCAACCGGTCAACCAGTCGCCCCCATGTCCCACCCGGCCCAGGATATCGGACCCGACAAAGGCTCCACCCAATCCCAGGGGTGTCTGGACAATCAAATCCGCGGGCCACGACAGTTCGCTCTGGCGCGAGGTCAGCTCCTGATCAAAGAAGAAAGTTTCCCCATGACCGTCGACATCGATCACCGAAGCGTAATAGACAGGATCACTGGCGCTGCTGCCCGGCTCCACGCCGACCAGGATGGGCAGCGCGCTCGGCTCGCCCGCCAACGAAAACTGTATTTTGACCGGCGTCGGCAACAGCGGCCCGGTGCGGTCAAAAACATGCAGAAAGTGCGCGCCACCAACGGTGTCGACAACGGCCGTCACCACAAAATCATCAATCAGCACGGGCACCGAAGGCACCGTACCCGCGCCCAGCGATACCGAACCATAGACCGTGACATCAGCGCCGCCCATGAAAATCAGGCGCGCGCCGAGCGGGCCCTGCTCGACCGCAAGGATATCGACGGCAGCGCTGGCCACCGCCCCGTTCGGAGCCGGATCGACCGGCACCAGCACCGGGGGCAATACACATCCGGTCAGTGGCGTGTAGAGTCCGTTTGATCCCGCCTCGCCATCGCGAACCGGCGTGCCATCAGCCTTGAAAGCATACACGGCCTCGGCTCCGGTCAGGATGATATCCGGCCGGGCGTCGCCGTCAATATTGCCCAGGGCGGGCGGCAGATTCCAAACCACCGGCACACCGTTGCGGGTCCCGGTCGCGAAGGGCTCCATGGTTGCCGGATCCCCGTCGTGATCCAGCAATTCATTCAGGTCGCCATCGAGCACAAACACTTCACCGGCTTTTCCAGCCAGAATAATTTCATCGGTCCCGCCCAGCTGATCGACATCCCCTAGCAACAAATGCGAGCCACGCACGTCAACGCCGGTCGGCAGTTCACGCCTGGCGTGCATCATCGGTGTGGTGGCCGAACCGTTGTCCTGTAACAAATCGAAGGTCATCTCAGTGGCATAACCCTGGGCCCAGAAGGTGTCGTTGTCCTGGCTGATAAACAGCGGGTACAAAAATGGATCAGCGACCACATCGCTGAAGTCGCGAAATTCCAGGCCGGTAAACGCGCCACCCGCCGTATCGGTGCGGGGCCTGCTGGTGGGCAGGAACTCGGAGGCAAATTCGCCCCGGAAGTTGTCGTCATCGCCACCGAGCATGTAGGCCGACGGCTGATTCGAATCCAGGTCCTGAATACCATCGGCCTCTTCGAGGTCCACCGACTTGCGCTGGGGATCGGCATTAAAAAGATTGCTCGGCGCGTCGTACACATCCTGGATCACGCCTTCGTCGATGTGCCACACATAGACGCCGCTGCCCCAGCCCAGTTCGCCAAATCCACGTTCGGAATTTTCGCTCATGGCAAAATCCCACTCGGCATTGATGACTCGTTCCAGGGAATCGGTGGCCGCGTCAAACTTGCCCGTCGGCGTGCCGTCGCCGTTGGTCGAATCCATGTCGTAAAAATCCGGCAGGCCGTTGCCGTTCTTGTCATCGGCAAAAGTGTAACGCCGGTCTCCGTTGGGATCCTGCAGGCGATATTCCAACAGCCAGAATTCCTGCCCCGTGATGTTCACCCGCGCGCAGGACAACTGATCGTCCTGTCCCGCCGGCAACAACGTGTGGGGCGCGCCGCCACCCGCTTCGGCTTCGTAGGGATCAATCCAGCCCATCAGCAGTTTGTTGTAGGCACACGGTTGGGGCGGGATAAAGCCCAGGCCCACAAATAGTCCAAAACCCATCAATCCGTACTGCCCGATGCCCTGGCTGTCGGGCCGGCCCGAAGGCGTGAAATCCGTCAGCGAGAGCATGCCCAGATGCAGGCCGAACTCGAAGCAGTACACGCCCAGGCTGCCAAAGCCGCCGCCGAATCCGCCCACCGGATCCTGCTGTTCGGTCTCCGGCAGAATCATCACCCGGTTGATGCCCGTGCCCGGTGCAAAGCCCGGCGCCGGCAAGTACGGCTGGTCCAGCACGCTGTCTTCCACGGCCGCCTCGAAATCGCCGGGATCCAGGTAGGTGCTGAAAATCTGCTCGGGGCTGTTGCCCAAAATATCGGTCTCTTCGCCGGCGCCGGCGTGCATCAGCACCACCGTATCAAAGGCCGTGAAATCGATTTCCAAACCTAGGCTGTCGATGACCTGGCTGGCCATCAGGATCGTCTGCTCGCCCTCGTCCGGATGGTTGCCATAAAAGCCCATGGCTTCCGGCAAATTGATCGTACGCGGATGAACCGTGTAATTGATGTCCAGCTGATCATTGCTCACGGACGTGAAATAGTCGGCCACCTTGCTGAGCATGTGGTCAAAAAAGACCGAATCGTGGGCGGCGTAGTGGCGGTCGGTCTGCATCGCGGGTGGAAAGTCGCCCGGAACCTGGCCGTGCCGGCCCAGCATCAGGCTGTCCGAGAAGTCGCACATCATCACGATGGCATTGAGGGTCCCGGGGGCCTTCTCGCCGGCCAACCGGCGGCGTTGCAAACCACGGGCAGCGTCCTGGCGCAAGGGGGCCGAACTGCCCTGCAACAGGCCGGAGATGGCCGCATTGGTCCGGCCAGCTGCCATTTCAGCCGCAGACAGCGACTCCTTGGTGGCGCCAGAAACAGACGCTGTAAGCAGAATTAGGGAGAACAAAACAACGGCAGGAATAACGCGCATGGATCAATGGCCTTTCAAAGACAATTTCAAGCCTGGTCGGTCTGCCCGACCCTGACCTGGCGGATGGGCCCGGCAGATGGGCCTGGCGGATGAGATAAAAGCTATCCGCCGCGCATTATAGGCAGGTCCTGATCAACGGTCAATCGCGCTATCAGTCAATAAATCGGAGAGCCCAACGTGGTACCTGTCACCCCTGATCGACATTCCCTCGCCGGGCTCTCCAAACATGTGTCAGTGTCCCCGTCCGGTCGGTTTGCTACCCTATCCCGTATGGCTGCCAACCTCTTCGAGAATCCGGTCTCTCTCCGTCCGACGGGTGATGGGGGGAAACCACCAACACACACTCAATTCCTATCTCAAACCTGCCAGCTACCGGCGCGACGATCCGCTGCGGCTGCTGGACTTGCTCGACCCGCCACCAGAACTGCTCCGGGACGAGCCACCGCTGCTGCTACTGCCGCTGCGGGAACTGCCACTGGAACTGCTGGATTTGGACGAGGAACTGCTGCGTTTGTTCACGGTGCCGGAACTGCGCCCCGTGGATTTGCTGCTGCTGCTTTTGGTATTGGTCCGCGGCCGCACCGTGCTGCTGTTGTTGGTACGGGTGCTGGAGCTGGAATCGCTGCGGCGGCGGTTGTCCACCGTGCCACTGCGCGACCGGCTCGATTCGCGGCTGGATCCGGACTCGCTGCCGGTGGAATTCCAGACCCGGGTGCTGCGCTTGCGCGGCTGCACCGTTTTGGTGGTGCCCGAACTGCGACTGCGGCTGTTCTGCACGCCGCTGCTGCTGCTGCTGCTGCTGCTGCTTGAGCTGCTGCCTGTATTACGGCTGTTGCCAACAGTGGTCGAAGTATTGCTCGTACCCCGTGTACCTGATGAGCCGCTCACGCGGGAGGTCCCACGCCAGTCGTCATTGCTTCGCGAACTGCGGGTCACGGGCACCAGCCC
>DAOVTU010000419.1 GCA_030632925.1 Candidatus Krumholzibacteriia bacterium
ACAACGAGTCCACGATGGCCTCCTGCACCTCGTAACACACGTCAGCCACCGTCTGCGCGGCCAGGGGTCTGGGCAATTTGGCCACCACCGTGCGCACCGCAGTTTTCAGGCCCGAAAAGCTGAACACTGGGCGGGGATCTTTCCGCAGCGGGCGCGGGAAACTGAATACGCCCGGCGTGCCCGACTTGGCCAAGCGATCAATCTGAGGTCCACCGGGATAGGGCAGGCCCAGCAATTTTGCGGTCTTGTCGAAGGCCTCGCCCGCCGCATCGTCCAGCGTGCCACCAAGGCGCTCGTAACGCCCCACTTCCGGCATGTGAATCAACTCGGTGTGTCCGCCGGAAGCGACCAGCACCATGGCCGGTAAAACCATTTCAGCCGTCAGGGCATTGGCCAGGATGTGCCCTTCAATGTGGTGCACCCCCACCAATGGCAAGTCGCCCGCCATGGCCAGGGCTTTGCCCGTGCTCAGGCCCACCAGCAGGGCCCCGATCAGGCCCGGACCCGCCGTGACCGCCACCGCATCCAGGTCCTTCAGCTTCAACTGCTGGCGCTCGAGCAACATGTCCACCAGTGGCAACAGGTTCACCAGATGGGCCCGGCTGGCCAACTCCGGCACCACGCCGCCAAAATGGTCGTGCAGATTAACCTGACTGGAAACCAGATTCTCGGCCACCCCAAGTTCGCTGTCATACAGCGCCACGCTGGTGTCGTCACACGATGTTTCAATGCCCAGGACTTTCACGGTGCCTCTTGTATTGCAGTGCCGGGCTGCAACCCGGCGTCAAAGGTTCAAAACTAACCGTTCGGATTGACCGGCCAGATGCGCTCGCGCAGTTCTGCCGCCGAGCTGGCTTCCTTTTCCATTTCTTCGAAGACCGGCCCCAGGGCCGTGGCCACTTCGCGCACCAAAACACTGCGCGAGCTCATGCCGCGGGCCGCCGCGGTGCCAGCCAGGCCATGCAGGTAGGCCCCCAGCAAGGCCGCATCCAGGGCGGTGGCGCCCTGGGCCAGCAATCCACTCAACAATCCGGTCAGCACGTCGCCGCTGCCGGCACGGGCCAGGGCATCGTCGCCGCTGGAATTGATAAAAACCCGGCCGTCCGGCGCCGCGATGATCGATGGCGCACCCTTGAGCATGAGCACCACGTTCCAGCGGGCCGCGTACTCAGGCACAAGTTCAAAGCGGCGTTCCTCCACCTCGGCGCTGGTCAGTCCCACCAGACGGGCGAACTCGCCAGCGTGCGGCGTGAGGATCACTTCAGTGGTGCCGAATTTCGGTTCGCGCCCCTGCCGGGCAAAAGCGTTGAGGCCGTCAGCGTCCAAAACCACGGGGATGTCCAGGCCGGCCATCAGGTCACAGACCCAGTTGTCGGTATCCGGATCGTCGCCCAAGCCTGGCCCCACACCCAGGGCCTTGATGCCCTTGGCAAGGGCCCCGTACACCGCTTCGTCCAGCGGCGCCATGGTGCCGTGATCGGTTTCAGGCACCGCGTTGGTCAACACTTCGGGCAGACTGACCCGCGTGGCGGTTTCCAGACATCCGGGCACCACCAGCGAAACCAGGCCCGCGCCCGAGCGCAAGGCGCCCATCCCGGCCAGGGTCGCAGCGCCACCGAAGGCGCGGGAACCAGCCACCAGCAGGACCGAACCGAATTTGTATTTGTGGCTGACCGAGGTGCGCGCCGGCAGCAGTGATAGATATTCCTGACGGGGCAGCCAGTGCACATCCGGCGTGTGGGCTTCGCAGACCTCTTCGGGAAAACCGATGTCCGCCACTTCGATGTCGCCGGCAAAATCGCGACCGGGTGCCAGCAGCAGGCCGCGCTTGGGCAGACCCACCGTGACGGTCGTATCGGCGGCCACAGCCACAGGGTCCACCTGGCCGGTGTCGCTCGAAACGCCCGAAGGAATGTCCAGGGCCAGACAGGGAATGCCCGCGTCGTTGATGTTGCGGATCAGGTCGATGTAGGCGCCGTGCAGCGGCGGCGTCAGCCCCGTGCCCAGGATGGCGTCGACCACCATGTCCGCCGAATCGGCCAGCTCGATGAAAGCCTCGGCCCAGTCTTCGGGCTTGGGCACGAAGATCGTCAACTCGGGTGGCAACAGTTCAAAATTGATCTGGGCGTCCGGGCTCAGTTCGCTGGGTTTGGCCAGCAGCATGACCGAGGCCGGGCAGTCCGCTTCAGCCAGGAGACGGGCCACCACCAGGCCATCACCACCGTTGTTGCCCTTGCCGCAAATGACCAGGACACCGATAACTGGCTCCGCGCCAGGCTCGTCGCCCTGACCCGCATGGCCACAACCAGGCCCATGCACATGGCCCTCATCGTGGTCGTCACTGTGCTCCTGCAAAAAATCCAGGACGGCTTCGGCCATGACCTCGCCCGCGCGTTCCATCAAGTCGATGCTCGGTATACCCGAAGCAATGACCGCGGCATCGATCTGCGCCATTTCCTTGCCCGTGCTCACCCTCATCTCAGTCCCCTTCGTTGGCTTGAAAATCGCCGTTCAACTTATCCAAGACTTCCAACAACTGCAGCAAATCATCCACCACAAAATCCGGTTCGGTCACGTCGCCTTCGATCTTGTCGGCGTACTGGCTGTACTTGTCGCCATACCGCGCGTAAACAGTGTGCAGGCCCGCATTGCGCCCGCCGAGAATATCCCGTTCCCGCCAATCACCGATCACAACGGTGCGTTCGGGTGCCACATCCATCATTTCAAGTGCCATCAGGAAAGGCCTGGGGTCGGGCTTGTGGGCGCCGGTATCATCGTGGGTCAACACCAGGTCAAAACTGTGCTGCAGGCCCAGGGCGGTCAGCCGCAACCAAGCCTCGAAGCGCGGCGCGTCGCTGACCACCGCCATTTTGTAGCCCGCCTTGAGCACCCGATTAAGCACCAACCGCGTGTGCGGATAAGTGACCAGCGAACTGTCGCGAGCCCGGCGATAAGCCACCACCGCGGCGGCCAGGATGCGATCATCATTGCGCCCGATGGTCTGTTCCAGAAACAGGTTAAAAACCCGCTGATGCTCGATGCCCTCTTTTTTGTAGATGGCAAAAATGCGGTCGGTGGCCTCCTGCTGGCTGAGGGGCAGGCCGGCATCGATCATCGCATCGGCCGCCGCCCGGATGGCCGCTTCCTTGGCTTTCATAAAATCCGTCAGGGTATTGTCCAGGTCAAAAATGACGGCCTGGATGCGCCGGTCAGCCCGACTGGCCGGCTGGCTGTTGTTGGAATTGGCCACAACAGGGCCCTTTCATTGGGATTCATGACTTCATTCATGAGGATCCGTTAATTGGCGGGAGGATCCGCCACCATAATAACCCCTTCGGTCGCCGATTGCACATGAATCCCATTGCCATTCGGCCACCGGGGACTGATCATGGGCCCATGAGCACCAACCCAGACATGCCCCCTGAACTCCCCAGCGAAGAACTTGCCCGCGAAGAGCTTGCCCTGGAACCGGCCAACAGCCTGTGGTCTATCTGGTCCCCTCCGGGCATCGTGGGCCTGATCCTGTTTTTGATGGGGGCCAATGCCATTTTGCAGCTCATTTTTTATCTGCTGACCGGCGATTTGTTTTTCCCCGCCCTGATGGGCGCCATCGGCGGCGTTTTGGCCCCGCTGTATTTTCTGTCCCGGAGCCTGGGCCTGCCCTACCGCTACGACTTCAGCCTCGGGCGTGTCCACCCCCTGGTCCTGCTCATCTCGGGCCTGATTGCCCTGGCTGCGCTGGCGCCCACCTCCCTGCTGGCCCAGTTGAACCTGCTGCTGAAACAGCCCTCCGCCGAGTGGTTGGCCCTCATGAACGAGGCCATGCCCACCGGCGCCCTGGCCACGGCCCTGACCATTCTGACCGTTGTAGTGGTGGCGCCCCTGGTGGAAGAGGTGGTCTTTCGCGGACTGCTGCACCGACTGCTCTCGCG